>JAKQYG010000019.1 GCA_023356515.1 Trichodesmium sp. MAG_R04
TACTGCCACAGAAGACGACATTAAAGCAGCACTTAAATATTTAATCGAAAAGCCAAATAGTAAACTTAAACAAGTAGAATTAGCAAAAGCAACAGAATGTATTGCTGAAGCTCCACGCCATCCCAAAGTTACAGCCTGAATACCTCCAATCAAATCACACAAAGTGGGATTTTTTAGCAAATTTTCAATCTGATTTCCATGAGCAGTACCCACCAACTGCACACCACGTTCTGCAATTGTTCTTGCTGCTAGAGCTTCCAATTCTGTACCAATCTCATCAATTACAATAACCTCTGGAGTATGATTTTCCACCGCTTCAATCATTACTCGATGCTGTTGTTCTGGACTAGCAACCTGCATCCGTCGGGCACGACCAATAGCAGTGTGAGGAACATCTCCATCCCCAGCAATTTCATTAGAAGTATCGATAATTACAACCCGTTTTTCTAATTCATCAGCAAGCACCCGCGCAATTTCTCGTAGTGCAGTTGTTTTTCCTACACCAGGGCGACCAAGCATTAAAATTGACCTTCCCGTTTCTACTAATTCGCGAATCATAGCAATTGTGCCAAAGACTGCTCGCCCTACTCTACAAGTCAAACCAATAACTTCTCCCTTCCGATTGCGCATAGCACTAATCCGATGTAGCGTTTGTTCAATACCTGCCCGATTATCGGTGCTAAAAGTACTAATTCGCTCTATAGAATAACTCAGGTCTTTTTTCGATACAGGAATTTCTCCCAGATATTCTACTTGGGATGGAAAACGAGCCTCTGGGAGACGACCCAAATCCATCACAATTTCAATCAGATGATTTCGGTGTTGATGCTGTTGTAAAGGTCGTCTGATTTTATCGGGCACAATTTCTAATAATCTATAAAGGTCGTCTGTAATGTGCATTCTTTGTTTAAAGTGACTTTTACCTACATGGGTGATAGAAAAAATGAGTTAGAGGCAAAAACTGAAACCTTGGTTGATTAAAGGTCACATTAAGGAAGCGCTCAAGAATCAGCAATCAGTAAGATCATTTTTTTTAGGTTTAGAAGGAGATTTTCACCCATTCTCCAAAAGCTGATAGCTCAATGCTCAACGCTAATAGCTAGTTAATTCAGACTCTTGCCTGATCTACAATCTTTTAATTTGGGACACCAGAGCATTAGCTAAACTAACAGCTTCCCAAAGAATTTCTGGTACAGCTTCTAGCTTTATTAATTGAGAGTTTTGACTCTGGTTTTGATTAATATCTTTTGCCTTGACACTAGCTGTGTCGTAGGCAAATTCAATTGCCTCTAGTTCTGATTTATGCATTTTTTCTAATTTTTCCAAAATTGGTGATAACAAGATACGGGCATAGCTACCATAAGCTACACCAGCAATAAATTTATTTTCTGAAATGGGAGTATTGAATTTATTGATAGAATCTTTTTTTTGTTCTAGACTTTTATTTCTTAGCAAACCTAGATCCATTAATCGGACTACAGTAGAATTATTTGTACCACCTGCTAGTTGTACATATCCCGGTAATTCTGCATCTAGCACTTTTTGACTCAATTTAATTGTAGCTGCGGTAGTACCTGCACCAATATCTCCAGTCATTGGCCTACCATCAGTTTGCCAAATCAAACTACAAGGCAGAGGAGAAATAATTTCATACAAACTCTGTAAATATCCTATTAGTCCCGTCCCATCCTGGCAACTAATAGCAATTAGTTTTAAATGATTTACCCAAGGCTTGATACTGTTCCAGAGTCGCTGAAAATTAGTTTCTCTTCCCACTTTAGTATGAATTTCTATCGCATCTATACCAGTCTGCAATACTAATGATGCAATAGAACTGGGAGTACATACATAGGAACGGGCTTGTATTAGTTGATTTGGACATACAGACAAACACCTACCACAACCGTAGCAAAGTTCATCTATAACCCCTGAATAACCAGGAGCCATAGTATCTCTATTTTCAGAAAAAACTATAGCTTCTGCCGGACATATTTTCTCACAAGGTCGCCAACAGTCTGTGGGGCAAATGGTAGGGTCGAACTCAGCTTTCCGAAAATGAGGATCTTCTCCATCATTGATACTGGCCATTATCAATGGCCTTGCTTGGTAGCCAAACTGATAATTTTTGCTCCAAAACTGGAGCTCAGATGCGACTTTGACTGCATCTTTCGCCGCAGCGATCGCCGCAGGGTCTGCAGCCACATCAATACAATCTGCTCCTGCCAAAGCATAAGCTAATGTTAAATTTCTCACCGTTGGCAAGTGTTGAAAGCTGGCCCCACAGATCAACTTAAACCAGTGGCCTTCTTTTAAGGAATTTAAAGGATAGTAGCGTTCTCTCACGCTTAATATATTAATCTTTAAGATCAAAAAAATTTAGGGTACAAGGGTGAAATATCCCAATTAACCTATGTTAGGATAAACATCTTAATATTTAATGTCTCACCTGCTAATGCCTCACCATACACTATATAAATTATAGATTGGACTTATCTATTCTCTATAGTTATTTCTTTCTAACTTTTATCCATAACTATTTAAGATTGAACCGACCTGGCCACCTTGTTTCCAAAGGCAGATTTATTGCTTTGTGTATGTTTCGATTCCCAGACCAACTTTAACTCTAGTTTCCAAAAGTTTTAGCTGGGCAAACTCTTAGACAGGAACCAAGGTATTTTGGAGTGGTGTCCACCGAAAGTAGCGTTCCCCACCCATTTCCACTATGACCTTCACTTTTGGTTCTGACTTAGGCAAGACAGTTAAATACTCAATTTCTTGACTAGATAGAATCTGGCCCTCTATAATCCACAGAACCAAACCCTTAGCCTTAGGTGGTAGATGTTCTAAATTATAGTTCACAATTGGTGGTACATAGTAGACATAACCAACTGCTGCACTATTACCCACAGTTTTTTTCCCTAAGTGAGGAGGCCTAATTCCATGTACCCCCGTCAGATACATGGCTAAATCCCCTAGTCCTCTGGCAGTAATATTATGACTTACATACCCAAATGCTCTCAATCTACGTTGATAACGTCCTTCAAATCCTCCTTCCAAAGGAATATAAACCGCCAAAGATCCAGACTTCTCTAAATCTCGAATCATTCCTTGACCAATTGTAATCAGTGCCATGCTTAATTTTGTCCCTAATTCTTCGATCCTAAGCTGATTATATTTACTGTATACTATAATATACTTAAGTTTTTTCAGTAGAATACACTGGTTTTCCTGGTTAGTTATTTCAAAAACAAAAAAAATTATTCAAACCTATAGACAACTATTAGTAAATAGTATACAATCATATATGATTAGTGGTAAGAGGGCTCATGTAGCCTTGAGGCCATTAAATGCCCCCCTATTTTTCTCATTTCATCTAAATTAGAGTGAAGAGAGAATTAGTTTATCTTAGGCAATTGTAGGCAATCGGTTCAAACTTGATGGTCTATACACTAGGTAACTTCTATACTTCACAGGATAGAATAGGAATTATTTGTTATTAGCTCTTGGCAATTAGCAAAATACTTAAGGGAACTCCTAACTACACTATAACTTTTTTAAGTTTGGTGCATAGTTGCCAGGGATTAACCCAAGATAATAAAGCTGATAGCTAGTTAACAAATGTTAAGGCGGATACTGAGTAGCTCGCTACTCAAGTCCTGGGGAACATAAGGCTTAAATAGAGAAGTAAAAGCTGAAGAGTAGTAGTGTAACAATTCGGGAATTATCGTTTTCCACAGACGATATGTCTTTAATGTTGTTAAGTATTAGCTCGTGGATTTATGTGATATTCAGGAGATGATTTTCAGCGAATATCCTAACTGTTTCAATCTAGAAAATATGTCAGTGTAAGCCTGACTACATTTTCCTAGGTAGTATCTTTTGCTGTTCCGTATTTAAAAGCAAATAAGGACTTACGCAAATCATGTCAGTTTTATGAAGCAGGATATCAATAGAATTAAATTAATGAATGTTTTTGTAGTACATAAAAAATAAATATTTAAAGGAGAGCGACAGTGGTAGTTGGTATCCTTGGCACAAAACTAGGCATGACACAAGTTTTTGAAGCTGAAACTGGAAAAGCAATTCCTGTAACAGTAGTTCAAGGTGGTCCGTGTGTAGTCACTCAAATCAAAACAGAACAAACAGATGGTTATACTGCAGTTCAAATAGGATATGGTGAAGCCAAAAATAAGACTCGTCAACTAAATACAAAAGAACCAAAAGAAGTTAATAGGTATTTAACCAATGCTCAAGAAGGCCATTTAGTTAAATCAGGCGGTACCCCTTTACGTCATCTACGAGAATACAGAGTAGACAATACAGGTGACTTTGAATTAGGTCAACAGATAAAAGTCGATTTATTTGAAGTAGGCCAACTTGTTGATGTCGCAGGAAAAAGTATCGGAAAAGGCTTTGCTGGTTATCAAAAACGTCATAACTTTAGACGTGGCCCAATGGGACATGGTTCTAAAAACCATCGTTTACCAGGTTCTACCGGTCCGGGAACAACTCCGGGGCGTGTTTATCCAGGAAAGAAAATGGCAGGACATTTAGGAAATGTGCAAATCACTACTAGAAAACTCAAGATAGTGAGAATAGATGCTGAACGAAACCTACTATTAATTAGTGGTGGTATTCCTGGAAAATCAGGCACATTAATAAGTATTACACCAGCAAAGAGAGTAGGTCAAAAATAGAGAAAATTTTTGAGAAAATAAAGATGGTTGATTGTGTCGTAAAAAACTGGCAAGGTGAAGAAATTGGGGCAGCAGTTCTCAACTTACGAGTAGCTAAAGAAGAAACTGCCACACATATTGTTCACAGATCCCTAAGACTGCAAATGGCAAATAACCGCCAGGGAACAGCTAGCACCAAAACCAGATCTGAAGTTAGGGGTGGTGGTCGTAAACCTTGGCGACAAAAAGGAACAGGTCGAGCAAGAGCAGGTTCAATTCGTTCTCCCCTATGGCGTGGTGGTGGTGTAATTTTTGGTCCCAAGCCAAGAAACTATTCCCATAAAATGAACCGAAAGGAAAAACGCTTAGCGCTTAGTACTGCTTTCCAAAGCCGCTCAGAAGACCTAACAGTTATAGAAGACTTTGCCGAACAATTTATAAAACCAAGAACAAAAGAATTAGTGCAAGCAATCACTCGCTGGGGAGTAGATATAGAAGCTAAAATTTTATTAGTTTTGCCAGAAAAACAAGAAAACGTTTATTTGTCAGGTCGTAACATTGAAAAGCTAAAAATCATCCTAGCAAACAATTTGAACATTTACGATATTCTATTAGCAGACAAAATCATAGCAACTGCAACAGCAATCGCCAAAATCCAGGAGGTCTACGGGAATGAAGCTTGATTCACGAGACTTAGTAGATATTATTAAAAACCCGGTTATTACAGAAAAAGCTACCAGGTTAATGGAGCTAAATCAATATACATTTGATGTAGATCCAAGGGTAACAAAGCCAATGATCAAAAAAGTAATTGAGCAAGTGTTTGACGTAAAAATCATAGGTATTAACACTCTAAATTTACCTAGAAAAAAACGTCGAGTCGGCAAATATATAGGTTTTAAACCTCGATATAAAAGAGCTATTATCACCCTAGAAGATGGGGAACCAATTCGGAAAGTTCTGTTCCCAGACCTCTAAAAAAGATATCTCAACTCAATTTCAATGAATCTGTAAAATATCAAGTGAGATAGAGAATAAATTATGGGTATTCGTTCCTACCGACCCTATACTCCAAGTACACGAGAACATAGTGTTTCAGACTTTGCAGAGGTAACAAAATCGAAACCAGAAAAAACTCTGGTAAGATTTAGACATAGAAAAAAGGGTCGTAATAACCGTGGTGTAATTACCTGTCGTCACCGAGGCGGAGGTGCTAAAAAACTATATCGTGTTGTAGACTTCCATCGTAATAAACATAATATTCCGGCGAAAGTAGCAGCAATAGAATACGACCCCAACCGGAATGCTAGAATAGCTCTCCTTTATTATCAAGATGGAGAAAAGCGCTATATCTTGCATCCTATAGGATTAAAAGTTGGTACATTAATCACCTCTGGAGTCAATGCTCCACTAGAGATAGGTAACGCTTTACCTCTAAGTCAAATTCCTTTAGGTACAGACGTTCATAACATCGAATTAGTCCCTGGTAAAGGAGGACAAATGGCGCGCTCTGCTGGTGCTGCAGCTCAAGTAGTAGCAAAAGAAGGTGAGTATGTAACCATCAAACTTCCCTCTGGTGAGCGACGTAAAGTCAGAGCAAGCTGCTACGCAACTCTAGGTCAAATAGGTAACATCGAGCATAGGAATATTAGTCTAGGTAAAGCAGGCCGTAATCGCTGGAAAGGCAAGAGACCAACCGTTAGAGGTAGTGTAATGAACCCAGTCGATCACCCTCACGGTGGTGGCGAAGGTCGCGCACCAGTTGGTAGAAGTGGACCTGTCACTCCTTGGGGTAAACCAGCATTGGGTATAAAAACTCGCAAGAAGAAAAAACAGAGCGACGCCTTAATTGTACAACGTCGACGTAAATCGTCGAAACGAGGCAAAGGTGGTCGTCAAAGCTAAAACTTACCTGTGGTCAAAAAATTGGTTAGCACTCAGTAGTATCATTTTTTCAAATGTGAGAAAAGGAGGCTTTACCTCCTAGCTCTAAAAGCTAATAGCTAGTTAAGTTTACACTCAATCATAAATTTAATTATGTCTCGTTCATTAAAAAAAGGACCATTCATTGCCGATCATCTGTTAAAAAAAATAGAGGCTTTAAACGCTAAAAACGAAAAACGGGTAATTAAAACTTGGTCAAGAGCTTCAACTATTATTCCTAATATGGTGGGTCACACTATAGCAATACATAACGGACGTCAACACGTTCCTGTGTTTATATCAGATCAGATGGTAGGGCATAAATTAGGTGAATTTGCACCGACTAGAACATATCGTGGCCACGGTTCAGATAAAAAGTCAAAAAGATAAACACCAGGACTTGGGAAATATTATTTTTATAAGCTAGTTTCTGCGTAAGTCCTAAACAACCTAGAATTTATAATTGGAGAAAGGTATGCCCATAGATACCAGTACAGAAGTAAAAGCAATAGCACGTTACATCCGGATGTCTCCGTTTAAAGTACGGCGGGTGCTTGACCAAATTAGAGGCATTTCTTACCGGGAAGCTTTAATCATCCTGGAATTTATGCCATACCGAGCTTGTGTTCCCATTCGGAAAGTATTACGTTCAGCAGCAGCAAATGCCGAGAATAATGAAGGAATAGATCCAGAAACCTTAGTTGTATCCAAAGCTTTTGCTGACCAAGGGCCTTGTTTACCGCGTTATCGACCCCGTGCTCAAGGTCGTGCTTACAAAATTCGTAAGCCTACTTGTCATATTACAGTGGTAGTTGGTTCTTTAGTTGATGATTAACTAAACTTTTTGGTCATAAATTTCCTCGATTAGATTAAAACATAATATTAATAGTAATGGGACAAAAAATACATCCAACTGGTTTTAGACTAGGTATTACCCAAGAGCATCGTTCTCGTTGGTACGCTGACCCTAAGAACTATCCAGGTCTCTTGAAAGAAGACCATAAAATTCGTCAATATGTGAAGGCAACTCTTGTGAATGCAGGAATTTCTCAAATTAGGATTGAAAGAAAAGCAGAGCAGGTTGATTTAGAAGTTAGCACAGCTAGACCAGGGGTAGTAGTTGGTCGAGGCGGTGCAGGAATTGATTCTTTGAGGGTAGGGTTACAAAAACTTTTGGGTAGCAACCGTCAAATCAGAATCAATGTTGTTGAAGTCACGAAAGTAGATACGGATGCTATGCTCATTGGTGAATATATTGCTCAACAACTAGAGAAAAGGGTTTCTTTTCGTAGAGTTGTACGTCAAGCTATAACAAGAGCACAAAAAGCTGGTGTAGAAGGTATTAAGGTACAAGTCAGTGGCAGGGTCAACGGAGCAGAAATTGCTCGTACTGAGGTAACAAGAGAGGGTAGTGTACCTTTGCATACATTAAGAGCTGATATTGATTATGCCTATTGTACTGCTAAAACAATTTACGGTATCCTTGGCATTAAAATATGGGTTTTCAAAGGGGAGATTATTCCTGGCCAAGAAGAAATTGCTAATGCTCAAGTCAATCAGCCAAAACGTAGACAACAAAAACGTCGTCAACAATATGAAGATAGGTCTAACGAAGGGTGAATTTCACAGAAGTCAAAAATTGAAAGTAGTTCTTGATCTGCACTTACATCAAAAATAGATCAAATCTATAGAATGTCATAGTTTATCACTTTTTGGAAATTATTAACCTTTGTGACTATTGCCATAACAAACTTTCTAGGAAAATACCAAATCAAAGAGAAAACATTAGACTATGTTAAGCCCTAAAAGAACAAAATTCCGAAAACAGCAACGCGGAAGGATGAGAGGTAATGCAAATAGTGGAAATCAAATTAACTTTGGTCAATATGCACTCCAAGCATTAGAACCATCTTGGATTACTTCCCGTCAAATAGAAGCTGCTCGTCGCGCTATGACTCGCTATATTCGTAGGGGGGGAAAAATTTGGATTCGCGTGTTCCCAGATAAACCAGTGACAATGCGAGCTGCAGAAACTCGTATGGGTTCTGGTAAAGGTGCCCCTGAATACTGGGTTGCAGTCGTCAAACCAGGTCGTATTATGTTTGAGTTAGGCGGAGTGGCAGAAGAAATTGCTCGTGAAGCTATGCGCTTGGCATCATTTAAGTTACCAATTAAGACAAAGTTTATTGTACACGAGGAGGATTAGTATATGCCCTTCCCCAAAATAGCAGAATTTAGGGAATTGAGTGATGAAGAACTTGCTACTGAAATAGCTAAGGTTAAGCAAGAATTACTTGATTTACGCATCCTCAAAGCTACAGGAAGAATGGAAAAAACACATCTATTCAAACATAATAGACATCGGCTGGCTCAGTTATTAACAATAGAAAAAGAACGGAAATTACCTAAATATGCAGAAGATAATACTACGGTAGAAACTATAGAAAACAGTGAATAAAAATTAAAACTAGAAATTGTGTTGCAGTTATTAAATTATTAGTAAAATACTAATTGTTAGCATTTTATGCTTTTGGTAAAAGCAAAGAACGCTTTTAATTTATAAAATAGGGAAAAAGATTATGGCAGCTAAAGAAAGAGTGGGTGTAGTTGTTAGTAACAAAATGGACAAAACTATGGTGGTGGCAATAGAAAACCGCTCTTCTCACCCTAGGTATGGTAAAACAGTCGTTAGAACTAAAAGATATAAAGTTCACGACGAAGAAAACAAATGTAAGGAAGGTGATCGAGTTCGGATTGTCGAAACTCGTCCTTTGAGTCGTACTAAACGTTGGGAACTTTCTGAAATTATCAGTTCTAAGTTTACTTGATAGTTGGTTTTAAAGGTTTGAATAAAACTCTGAAATTCAAGAATTTAATGTACTTTAATCTCCAGTCAAAAGTCAATTTGATTTGGCTATCAACATTATAAAAACCACCATGATTCAACAACAATCTTTGCTAAATGTAGCTGATAATAGCGGTGCTAGAAAACTAATGTGCATCCGAGTAGTGGGTGGTGGAAATCGTCGGTATGCTCACATAGGTGACGTAGTTATAGCTGTAGTTAAAGACGCATCTCCTAATATGGCTGTGAAAAAATCAGATGTCGTAAGAGCTGTTGTGGTTCGCACTAAAAAAGGTTTGCGTCGAAATAGTGGTATGAGCATTAGATTTGACGATAATGCAGCAGTAATCATCAACCAGGACGGAAACCCACGGGGCACTCGTGTTTTTGGCCCAGTTGCTCGTGAATTACGAGACAAAAATTTTACTAAAATTGTATCCCTAGCACCGGAGGTACTGTAATGTCTAGAAAGAAAAAAACTTTGATGAGCGCTAGGGGAAAACCTATACGCTATAGACTTCATGTCAAGAAAGGTGACACAATTCAAGTAATTGCTGGAAAAGATAAAGGTAAGGTCAGTGAAATACTCAAGGTATTACCGAAGGTTAGCAAAGTTATAGTTAAGGATGCTAATATTATAACAAAGCATGTTAAACCTCAGCAAGAAGGAGAATCAGGTAAAATTGTCACTACAGAAGCTCCTATTCACAGCTCGAACGTTATGCTTTATTCTACCAAGCAAAAAGTGGCTAGTCGCATTTGTTATACATTTACAGATGATGGACGTAAAGTGCGGATGCTTAAAAAAACAGGAGAGGTTATAGATTAAACAGAAGGAAAATGAATCAAAAAATGGTTAATATTTATTTTCTTAGTAAATTATTCAATTAATAACCGAAAAGATGTCAGATACACTCAAGAAATATTATCGCACAAAAATTGTTCCTAAATTGATTGAGCAATTTAAGTATAAAAATGTTCACCAAGTACCTAAGCTGATAAAAGTAACAATTAATCGCGGTTTAGGGGAAGCATCTCAAAATGCCAAAGCTTTAGATTCATCCATAAAGGAAATAGCTACAATTACGGGTCAAAAACCAGTAGTGAGTAGGGCAAGGAAAGCGATCGCCGGATTTAAAATCCGTCAAGGAATGCCAGTAGGAGTGATAGTAACTCTACGTTCTAACAGAATGTATGAATTTCTAGAGCGATTAATTAACTTAGCATTACCTAGAATTAGAGATTTTCGAGGCATAAATCCTAAAAGCTTTGACGGTCGAGGCAATTACAGTTTAGGCGTCAAAGAACAACTAATTTTTCCAGAGATAGAATATGACAAGATTGATCAAATTCGAGGAATGGACATTTCAATTATTACCACAGCTAAAACTGATGAAGAAGGCCGTGCCCTACTTAAAGAGATGGGAATGCCCTTCCGGAGTAATTAACTAAAGTAGTTAAGGAAAAGGGGAAAAAATGGCGGCTAACGACACAATATCAGATATGTTGACGCGAATTCGCAATTCCTGCATGGCGCAACATATAACAACAAAAGTTCCAGCAACAAAGATGACTCACAGTATTGCTAGAGTCTTGAGAGAGGAAGGTTTTATTGGTGAGTTTGAACAGGAAGGGGAAGGTATTAAGAAATACTTAGTAATTTCTTTAAAATACAAAGGCAAAAATCGCCAACCCATCATTAAATATTTAAAGCGAGTTAGTAAACCAGGACTCCGGGTTTATAAAAACCGCAAGGAATTGCCACGAGTTTTAGGTGGAATAGGAATAGCTATTATTTCTACATCTAGTGGAATTATGACTGATAGAGAAGCTAGAAAAAGAGGCATTGGAGGAGAAGTTCTTTGCTATGTTTGGTAGTATAGCGATATCTGCAAGTCAAAATTCAATATTCAACATTTATGATGACCACAAAATTAAATAACTGGCTAACTGAAATAACTGGGTTTTTGCTGTCCAAATATTTCGCTAACAGGATTGACTAATGTCGAGATCCTTATTAAAAAACAAAAATGAGTGAATAGTTATTCATCAAGCAAAAAATATGGCTACTAAGCTAAACATAAGAAAAAGTTATGTCACGAATTGGTAAACTTCCAGTCCCAATACCTAAAAAAGTGGTCATTACTATTGAAGGTCAAAAAGTAACAGTAAAAGGCCCATTAGGTGAACTTTCTAGGGTATTGCCACCTGAGATGGCAGTAGAACAACAAGAAGAGACTATTATTGTTAAACCACAGGAACAATCTCGCAGAGCACGTCAGCTATATGGTTTGTGCCGCACCCTTGTTGCCAATATGGTTGAAGGTGTATCTAAAGGATATGAAAAACGACTGTTGATTCAAGGGGTGGGTTATCGTGCCCAAGTTCAGGGCAAAACTTTGATATTAAACGTTGGTTACAGTAAACCCGTCGAAATGCCTGCTCCTGAAGGTATCAAGCTCGCGGTAGAAAATAATACCAATGTAATTGTTAATGGTATTAATAAAGAACTGGTAGGAAATACTACAGCTAGGATTCGTGCTGTGCGCCCACCAGAAGTATATAAGGGTAAAGGCATTCGTTATGCTGCAGAAAAGATTAAACTCAAAGCGGGTAAGTCAGGTAAAAAATAAACAATGAAATATACTCGTCAAGATTCAATTAGAAAGCGACATCGCCGAGTCCGAAAAAAGGTGTTTGGGACCTCAGAACGTCCAAGGCTATCAGTATTTCGCTCAAATATGCATATTTATGCACAAGTGATTGATGATACTAGACAGCATACCTTAGTTGCAGCTTCTACAGTTGAAGCAGAAGTAAAGTCAAGCATTAAATCTGGTGCTAACTCTGATGCTTCTATACAAATAGGCAAATTAATTGCTAAGCGGTCACTAGAAAAAGGAATAGAAAAAGTAGTTTTTGACCGTGGTGGCAACCTTTATCATGGTCGAGTAAAAGCCTTAGCTGAGGCAGCTCGTGAAGCTGGGTTAGACTTCTAAGGCATTATTATTAAAGTTATTCCAAATATCAAAAAGTTTGCTATGGCAATCCTGAATTGGTTGTGATAATTGTTATAACATTGAAAACCTTTGAAATTACGATTTCTAGCTACTTAACTCCTAACTAGCAACAAGATATTACAACTTAAATGGGATTGCTATATATATTCTTGTGATCATGGAAAGGGGAGTGGGGAGATAAAATTAAATATAATAGCATTACTATTCAGAAATAGTATTACACAAAAAAATAATGAAGTTGACAATAAGGTAATAACTATGGCGGAACAGCAGCAGCAGCAACAACGTCGGAGAAAAAGTAGCCGTACCAAAGAAAAAGAAATTGAATGGCAAGAAAGAGTTGTCCAAATTCGCCGAGTCACCAAAGTTGTAAAAGGTGGTAAGAACCTCAGTTTCCGTGCTATTGTTGTGATAGGCAATGAGCGGGGTCAGGTAGGGGTAGGAGTGGGGAAGGCAGCAGATGTTATCGGTGCTGTAAGGAAAGGAGTTGCTGATGGTAAAAAACATATCATAGAAGTCCCACTGACTAAATCTAACTCTATTCCTCATCCTGTCAATGGTTTTGCTGGCGGAGCTAAAGTAATGATGCGACCTGCCGCACCAGGTACGGGGGTTATTGCGGGAGGAGCTGTCAGAACGGTTTTGGAACTGGCAGGTGTTCAGAATATATTAGCTAAACAGTTAGGCTCTAATAATCCGTTAAATAATGCCAGAGCTGCTATTAACGCTTTGGATGCTCTGAGAACATTGGCAGATGTAGCTAAAGGGAGAGATGTACCTGTAGAAAATTTATATTTTTAGTTTTATTATTGGTTTGTCACTTTTCTAGCGATGCTTTAATATCATGTCCGGTAGCATAGTTTGTGTATAAAATTAAGTCACAATTGGAAGAAACCCTTCTGCCTTAAGCCTTCTACTCTCTAGCAACATCCACCAAAGTATAAGTATTCAGGCGGACATGATATAAAACCTAAAAAAATGACGGGAGGAAAGTTCCCGGAAGATTTATCTCCTGGTTGAATAACGACAGGTGTGTTTCAAGCCGCAGTAAGAGTCTGCTATGCTAGTACTATAGTAACTAAGGGCAAGGGTTGTCGCCATGACCTCTAGCTAGTGCGGTTATATCTCGGCGGGTAGGAGACGAGGAATTAATTTACTACGACGGCTGAAAGCAAGTAATACAGCTATAACAGCGATTTATTACTCCCACATTCTGAGTAAAACCACTCGTGAAAGCTAGCTGAGCAATGTCAGCTCACAGGTAGATAATAATCTATTAGGCAAGAGGAAGTGTAGAAATCTGTTGACAGAACTTGAAGAAAACATCTATTTATCCCGTTTTTGGTGGATTTACCCAGAACCTAGGGTGTTTCAAGCCCTGGAGTCTCAAAAGAATTCAGGTTTATTGTCCTAAGATTGTTTTTCTAATCAGGAAATTTCATTGATAAACTTGGTTTCTACTTTAGGGAGTAAAAAAATGCCTGTAAGCCCTATTTAATAATGCTTTAAGGCAATATTATATTGAAAAATGCTATTTGCATTTGGCCTTAGTATTCAAAATACTAACGAAGAAATAGGTTATTCGGATCACTTAATGGCTAGTCAGTATCTTAATATCCTATCCTCAACCCCTAATTTTTCCTTAAGGTAGGTTTCTCCTAAGCTTGCCCCGAAATGGTTTCACCTTATTTGTTACCCCTCCAGGTTTCTACCTAAATCCTAACCTAAATTTTATCTTCTGAGCGTTGGTTGGAGTCTCACTATTTCCGTTCATGGGAATGTGGACAGGGAAGCTAATCAATGATTTTAAAGATAAATTAAAGCACTTCCCGTTGTTATGAGGTTAACATTCGGCAATTAAGATGCTGACATTGCAGGAGTTTGAATAGTAAAACTTGTACCTCATTTGTCTGAAATTTGCTGTAACAGCTAACAATATAAATATGCGATTAAAAGATGCAATTCCAAAAAAAGGTTCCCAACAGCGCGGTCGTAGAGTAGGACGGGGAATTTCTGCCGGTCAAGGTGCAAGCTGCGGTAAAGGGATGCGTGGTCAAAAATCTCGCTCTGGTGGTAGCACCAGACCTGGTTTTGAAGGTGGCCAAAATCCCCTCTATCGTCGCTTGCCAAAATTAAAAGGTTTTCCGATGGTAAATCGGAAAACATACACGATTATAAATGTGAGCAAGTTGGCATCATTGCCAGCTAATACAGAGGTAACTATTGGCTCCTTAACGAAACTTGGAATTATTACTGCTAACAATGGTCCACTTAAAATCTTAGGAGAAGGAGAGCTACATGCCTCACTCAAAGTTTGTGCTGCAGCTTTTACAACTTCAGCTCGGAGCAAAATAGAAGCCGCAGGTGGTAGTTGTAAAAAAATTGCTTTTGTTCAAGCTGTTTCTGAGGAAGACTCAACAGAGGAGTAAGAGAACTCCAATGAATACTAAAGCTAAGAATGGCGGGTAAGAAATTAGCCAAGCTGTATACCCTGCTTGAAAAATTCACGTGGGTCTTAACCCGGAGTAAAATTCTGCTATACTAGGGATAGTAAGTCAAAACAAGGTTTATCGCCATGACCTCTAGCTAGTGTGGTAAGATTTTGGTGGAAAGGAAACGAGGATGATGCTCACCTACGACGGGTGAAAGCAATTAGGCAGCTAAAACAGCGATTTATTGCTCTAATATCTTGAGTGAAACTACCCTTGATTGCTACAAAAAAAGGTAATCTCACAGCTAGATTTTGGTCTATGTCGAGGAGCATAGAATTCTGTTTGTAGGCTAGTTTAAAGTATGGATTTATCCTATTTGCGGTGGACTAAACAACAGAATCCAATAGTATTTCAACCCCTGGAGATATCAAATCATCAGGATGATGCCCAACTTTGCTAAAATCAAAAATATAAATAAAATCTCAAGATAGATATGGACATTAGTAAGGACAAGGCACCAACTGCTCAAGAAACATTCTTACAGATGGCCCAAGCAGCAGGATTGCGAGGGCGACTGCTAGTGACAATAGGTTTACTTCTGTTGGTGCGCTTAGGTGTTTACCTACCAGTACCGGGAATAAATAGAGCTGCTTTTCAAGAGAGAATTGGAGATCAAGCTTTAACTGGATTCCTGGACCTTTTTTCTGGTGGTGGTTTTTCAGCATTAGGTATTTTTGCATTAGGAATCATACCTTATATTAATGCATCAATCATTATTCAGTTGATGACGGCAGCTCTACCAAGTTTAGAAAACTTGCAGAAAAATGAAGGCGAGGCAGGACGTCGTAAGATTTCTCAAATTACTCGCTATGTAGCATTGGGCTGGTCAGTTTTACAAAGCTTTGGTTTAGCCATATATCTTAACGGTTCATCTGTAAATATTAATGGAGAACTGGTAAATGTAGCAATTAATCCAGGATATCTATTTATTGCCAAGACCATTTTGGCAATTACAGCAGGTTCAATGTTTGTAATGTGGATATCAGAATTAATCACAGAAAGAGGTATCGGAAATGGGGCATCCTTACTTATTTTTGTAAACATTGTTGCTGTGCTGCCTCAGTCATTAGGTGACACTATTAAATTGTTTGAAGGTGGAGACCGTGCAATTATTGGTCGGGCAATTATTTTGCTGCTGGTCTTCCTGGTAATGATTGTAGGTATTGTCTTTGTACAAGAGGGAAGTCGCAGAATACCTATACTTTCAGCTCGTCGTCAAGTAGGTAGAAAATTATATAGGGAAACAAAAAGCTATCTACCTTTAAGATTGAATCAAGGTGGAGTCATGCCAATTATCTTTGCCTCAGCAGTTTTGATATTACCTGTATCCTTAGCTCAGTTTGCAAACAGCCCTATTATATCTCAAATTGCTACTGCTATAAGTCCTAGTGGTTCTACCCCATGGTTATATGCTTTATTTTATTTAGTTTTGATTCTTTTCTTCAGTTACTTCTATGCTTCTCTAATTATGAACCCAGTAGATATGTCCCAGAATCTGAAGAAAATGGGTGCAAGTATTCCAGGTATTCGTCCTGGTAAAACTACCAGTGACTATATAGAGAAAGTGTTGAACAGGTTGACTTTCCTTGGAGCTATTTTCCTGGGTTTAGTAGCAATAGTTCCTACTGCAGTGGAAAGTGCTACCCGTGTACCTACATTTAGGGGATTAGGAGCTACTTCTCTATTAATTCTAGTAGGTGTAGCAATAGATACAGCCAAACAAATTCAAACTTATGTGATCTCCCAAAGATACGAAGGAATGGTAAAGCAATAGTGGTAAAACTGGTCTTTTTAGGTCCACCCGGAGCGGGTAAAGGAACACAAGCATCTCTAATAGCAAATTTTTACCAAGTTCCTCATATTTCTACAGGTGATATTTTGCGCACTAATGTAGCACAAAAATCTCTTTTGGGTATTCAAGCCAGAGAATATATGGATAAGGGAGATTTAGTTCCTGACAAACTTATCCTTGATATGGTTCAAGAAAGACTAGAAAACTCCGATGCTCAGAATGGTTGGATTCTAGATGGTTTTCCCAGAACTGTAACTCAGGCAGAGGAGTTTTTTAAAAAACTTTTGTCTACAAGTACAGATGAGAATAAAACTGAAAAAGAAAAAGCTAAAAGTAGCAATTATTTTTATGTCATTAATTTACAAGTATCAGATGATGTTTTAGTAGATCGTTTGTTATCAAGGGGGCGTCAAGATGATAATGAAGAAACTATTAGGTACCGTTTACAAGTTTATTCTAAACAAACACAACCTTTAATTGACTTTTATCAAGCACGTCAACAGTTAATTACTATAGATGGAAATAATTCTATTGATACTGTAACTAATGCTCTTAAAAAAACGGTTGATAAATTAACCTAAACAGGACTTACGCAGTACCGATATATATGGGGCATAAATTCGTCTTTCTCAAGAGATTGCCACTACAATTAGTGCCGTTCCGTAAGTCCTGCTAAAGTAACTCGGAATCAGGTTTTCAATGTAAAAAAATTCAACTTTTCATGATTTAAACTAGATTCTTGAAGCTACTTGTGTTAGCTCAATATTTGTAGAAATATTATTCCTCGTGCTAGATAACCTCTAAAAATTAAAAAGTTTTGATAAGATACGTTAAGGGAAGTACTTTTAATAAGTAGGCCGTTCCCAAGCTAAATTGGTTACTTGCAGGATTGAGGTTATTAAACGTTGTCTAAACAAGATCTCATAGAAATGGAGGGAACAGTGACGGAATCCCTACCTAATGCAATGTTCAGAGTAGATTTGGATAATGGGTTTAATGTATTAGCTCATATTTCCGGTAAAATCCGTCGCAATTACATCAAAATTCTACCAGGCGATCGAGTCAAGGTAGAGTTAACACCCTACGATTTGACAAAAGGCCGAATTACCTATCGACTTCGGAAAAAGTAGGAGTTATATAGCAGTTTTCATAAATATAAAGTACAGAGGTTTTGGCTTACAGCCAGAAGAGAGAGGACAGAGGACAAAGCTCTTCTAGTCTACCTTTATGAAAACCCTCATAACACCTACTGCAAGTTTTGTCAGATTCTTAGAAGTTTAGCTTGCTTGATCAAAAGATATTTCAATGATATAGTAGTTAATTTGTAGTGTTGCCAAAAAAGGCATGAAAGTTAGAGCATCCGTCAAAAAAATTTGTGAAAAGTGTCGTGTAATTCGTCGTAGAGGGCGAGTAATGGTCATATGTGTTAACCCCAAACATAAACAACGTCAAGGTTAGCCATACTTAAACACAGACCTCAGAGTATCTGCTGCACACTGGTCAAGTAGATACAAGTTTTATATTAAAGTTTAAGGAGAAAAAGTAAAGTGGCACGAATTGCTGGGGTGGACCTCCCACGCGATAAGCGTATAGAAATTGGTCTGACATACATATATGGAATAGGACTGTCTCGATCCCAAGAAATTTTAGCTGAAACAGATGTCAATCCTGATACCCGTGTGAAGGATTTAAGTGACGTGGAGGTAGCAGCACTTCGTTCTGAAGTCCAAAATAATTATGAAGTTGAAGGAGACCTCAGAAGATTGGAAGCTATGAGCATCAAGCGATTGATGGATATTGGTACTTATCGAGGTCGCCGACATAGAATGGGTTTGCCAGTTAGAGGACAGCGGACTCGCACTAACGCCAGAACTCGTAGAGGTGTAAGGCGAACTGTAGCTGGTAAGAAGAAGGCTAGTGCTAAGAAGTAAAAGCTTAATTATATATTTTTGGAAGCTATTAATACAAGTAAAGATTAGCATCATTAATAATTTTCTGATTAAACAAACTCTGAGTTATATTGACTTACAGCTTGAACAATGATAATTAATTATTTAATGGAGTTTTATGCTTATATCCAGAATTATATTATAGCTAACTTAAATTACAAATTCTTTTACTTTCAATTCAAGCAAACTAGGTGAGATGATGAATAATTGATTTTAATTATAGTAATATAGCTTAGTCAGATTTACAACATTAATCGAATGAGATTGTCAATTTGAAAAGTCACTTATTCTTGTCTGTTTATTAAATATTATTTAGGAGATAAAAAGTTATTCCTGGTTAGTTTTATACACTTCAGCAACAAAAATTTCTAAGGGGGGAAACTAGAAAGATTAGCTGTTTTTACTTTTGTAGTCATCGTAGGCTCATAATCATGAGCTAAGAGCGAAAAAACAGATATCCAAAACCATGAAAATTATCAAATAAACAAGTTGACTATATCTTTAATGAGGATTGCTGCTAGTATTAATACTATAATTATTTTATTGAAAATTTAATAGCTAGGCAAGCAAGTTAAATAAGACCGGAAAATTTGTAGTTTGTGCCTGGGAAATTCCTTGAACTTAATTAATTTTCTCCGGCTTTATTTTGTTCTCATTCCTAACAGAAAACCAATAAAATTATTTTTAGTCAGTAAGGATCTAATAGCTATAGTTATCAGAATACTCAAAAAAATCCTTATGAAATTAGAAGTTAGTCAACTTTGTTGTTGAAAAGTACTTTGTTAACTTGATATCCCATTTATAAGAGATAGGTATGGCACGACAACCAAGCAAAAAAACAGGCCCAAAAAAACAAAAAAAGAATGTACCCAATGGAGTAGCTTATATCCAGTCTACCTTCAATAATACGATTATAACTATTGCTGACCTAAATGGTGAAGTAATTTCTTGGGCCTCGGCAGGTTCAAGTGGTTTCAAAGGGGCCAAAAAAGGAACGCCCTTTGCAGCACAAACGGCAGCCGAAAGTGCAGCACGCCGAGCTAACGACCAAGGGATGCGTCAGGTTCAGGTGATGGTAAGTGGTCCAGGGGCAGGAAGAGAAACTGCAATTAGGGCTTTACAGGGGGCAGGTCTAGAAATAACTTTGATTCGAGATATTACCCCAATTCCTCATAATGGTTGCCGTCCACCAAAACGGCGTAGAG
>JAKQYG010000190.1 GCA_023356515.1 Trichodesmium sp. MAG_R04
GTGAAAGGGTTTATCATTGTCAAAATTGTGGGCAAGTTATGGACAGGGACTTGAATGGGTCAATCAATCTCGAAAATTGGACAAAAAATGCCGATAGCTTATCGGTGAACGCCTGTAGACAAGAAGGATCCGTCTCCCTTGATTGAAGCAGGAATTGAACAGCAAGCCTGTCTAGGTTTGTATAGGTTTCATGAAGCAGCGCCAACTTATAATGCACTATATATATTGTCTTTCCATAAGCTTTGTCCAAGTTAAACTATTACCTGCATTTTTACTTATGAAAAATTTTTCAAGCAGCAAAAAAAAAGCACAAATTTGGGTAGTTGAAAACCATGATTTTGTTACTCATTCCGACCAATTAGCAATAGAAGAACCTTTAGAAATTCAGCTAGCTTTTCCTAAACAGACTATAGCAATCACAATGCGAACTCCAGGGGCAGATTTTGATTTAGTTACTGGATTTCTTTATAGTGAAGGAGTTATTAAACATCGAGAAGATATCGCTAAAATTAGTTATTGTGTAGATCCAGAAATTGATGGAGAACAACGCCAAAATATTGTTCATATTACTCTTAAATCAGAATTAATCCCAAATTTAACATTCCTAGAAAGACATTTTTTTACAACTAGCGCTTGCGGAGTTTGTGGCAAAGCCAGTATAGAATCTTTGCAAATAAAAGGATTTTTAGCTATTCCTTTAGGATTAGAAGTTTCTACAGAAATTATCTATAGTTTGCCAGATAAATTAAATACTGCTCAAAGAGTGTTTAAATCTACAGGAGGTTTACATGCTGCTGGTTTATTTAATGATCAAGGAGAACTGTTAAAGTTACGGGAAGATGTGGGGAGACATAATGCTTTAGATAAGTTGATAGGTTCAGAATTGTTGGCTGGTCAATTACCTTTAAATAATCTTATCATTATAGTAAGTGGGCGAGCGAGTTTTGAGATTTTACAAAAGTGTATAACTGTAAGTGTGCCAATAGTTTGCTCTGTTTCTGCTCCTAGTAGTTTGGCAGTAGAAATAGCTAAGAAATTTAATATTACTTTAGTTGGTTTTTTGCGTGACAAAAAGTTTAATATTTATTCTGGTGCAGAAAGAATAAAGTAATATAGAAATCATGTTTGATTTGTAATATTTTTCTGGTAGTTAGTAGTTAGTAATCAGTGGTCAGTGGTCAGTAGTCAGTAGTCAGTAGTCAGAGTTTTAAAGATTTTAGCTTTAATTAACTATTATAAAAATTATAATAACCAATTTAGGGCTGCTATATATAGTTAAGATGGTTTCTTACCCGACTTTTAAGCTTTTTTCTACCCCCTACCCCAAAATAATTTTGCGATTTACTTAAGTAAAAAATGAAAAGTGCTTTAATGAATAATATTGAGCTAATCTAGTCAATAGAAAATTATACTGTTTGTCAAAATTTATCTTTAATTTAGGCCCAGCAAAAATACAGGCACATAAAATTTTATGTTTTATGCTTAACTTATTCCCTTTTTCATTAAATATTAATAACAATGAAATACGAAAATTTAAACATTGAAAAAAAAGGTACAATAATTAAAAATGTCCAAGTCACAAAAGTAGTTGATGGTGATACAATCAAGGTCCTATTAAACGATAAACGAGAATTTATTAGACTCGATTATGTTGATACTGAAGAAAGCTATTCTGAATATTCTAAACCAGTTACAGAAATGGGGAAGAAAGCAACAGAAATGGCTATAAAATATTTCACATCACCTAATGGTGAACTTGTTAAAGTTGATCTTGAATTTGATACAGATGAATCTATAGAAAATTGCCTAGAAAAGTATCGTGATCATCAAGGTCGCTTAATAGCCTATGTACATAAAAATGGTGAAAACTTTAATGTGAAATTAATTAAAGAAGGGTGGAGTCCCTATTTTGTTAAATATGGATATTCTCGATTATATCATCAAGAAATGATGGTAGCAGAAATAGAAGCTCAAGCAAATAATCTTGGTGTTTGGAATTCTCAAATAAATAAAGGAAAACCCAAAAGAAATTATAGTTTACTAGTACCTTGGTGGGAATTAAGAGCTTCCATTGTAAAAAAATATCGCACTTATGGAATAGCTGCCGGAGTCCTGGAAGTGAGATTAGATTTTCCTAAAATTTTAGCAGCAGCAGAAACAGGAAAATATATTACAGTTTTCTTTGATTTACAGGATGGAGTTTCTAAGTGGTTAGATAATGGTGCTTTAATTTATGATGGGACTAAAGATCATCGTTTAAAATTATGGATTCCAGATACTAATAGTAAAGAAATCAAGAAATTATTACAACTATTAAAAAATCGTTATTTTGGTTTGGGTAGGGGATATGTTTATATTAGTGGGCAAGTGAATATGTATCGAGATAAACCAGAAATTATTCTTTCTAATATTAAACAATTATCAGATTTTCCACCTACAGAATGATATGATATAAAAATATCTTAGTCCTCTCAAAGTATTTATGCATTATGGGATCGCTTAACTCTCTTTCAACCATTGATCAACTAATTATCATTGCCTATTTTGTAATGATATTAGTAGTTGGAGTTTACTTCTCTCGGAAAGCCTCAGCAGGAATTAATGAATACTTTTTAGGAGGCAGAAAAATTCCTTGGTGGGCAATAGGAATGTCCGGAACAGCCTCCAATTTTGATATGACCGGAACCATGGTCGTCATTTCCTTCTTTTTTGCTATTGGTTTACAAGGCTTTTGGGTAGCAATGCGAGGTGGCATAGCCTTACCCTACGGAATTTTAATGATTTATATGGGCAAATGGTTACGGCGTTCCCAAGTAATGACCACCGCCGAATGGATGACAATAAGATTTGGCCATAACAGAGCTGGAAAACTAGCTCGACTACTAAGTGCCATCTCAAATATCATAGTTACCATTTCCTTGCTAGTCTATTTTGTCGAAGGAGCCGCAAAATTTTTAGCAATTTATATTCCCCTCAGTCCCAATCTTTGCTCGATTTTGATGATAGCAATTGCGGTAATTTATACCACAATGTCAGGTTTCTATGGGGTTATCTACACCGACATTATTCAAGAAATACTCGTACTAATTGTTTCAATTTATATCGGCTATCAGGCATTTACCCTACCTGATCATTCTGAAGTCATTGCTTCAGCCACATATCCAGGCTGGAATAGTTTCATTCCACAGTGGCAAGCTGCACCAATGACTTGGCTGGATAACCCTCTCATTTATCAAGCTTTTGGTTTTTGTATAATTTTTTGGGTTGCTAAAGGTATATTTGAAGGGGCTGGAGGCTTTATTGGCGGTTATACTCCCCAGCGATTTTATGCTGCCAGAAATGACCGTGAAGCTGGAATAATGACAGCTGAATGGATTTTACTATTATTGTTTCGCTGGATCTTAGTCATAGGAACCGTCATTCTAGGTTTAAAATTAGCTATTACCAATCCCGAAATAGGTCGTTTACTAGGAGAAGATCCCGAAAAAACACTACCAATTGTCGTTAGTGAAATGATTCCTTCTGGGATGAGAGGTATACTCATTGCCGGAATGGTAGCCGCTGCCATGTCAACCTTTGATTCCACCATCAATGCTGGAGTTTCCTATTGGATAAAAGATATTTATCAGCTATACATTAACCCCCAAGCCTCAGAAAAAAACCTAATTCGTCAAAGCTATATTAGCACAATAGTGTTTGCGGCCATCGCCCTAATTTTAAGCCAAGCGATCGCTAACATAAATGAAATTTGGAGTTGGATTACGGGCCCCTTATCAGCAGGTCTGGCCGCCCCTATCGTCATGCGTTGGTATTGGTGGCGTTATAATGGTTATGGTTTTGCGATCGCCACCGCTGCTGGGTTACTAACCTCTATCATAATTAAACTTTCAGCAGCCAACATAGCATTTTATTTAACTTTTTTAATAACGCTCAGTATTTCTACCTTTGCCGGGTTAGTTGGCTCCTATCTTACTAAACCCACAGATATTCAGACATTAAAAAACTTTTGGCTACGAATTAGACCTTCTGGTTTTTGGAAAACAGTAACAAAGCAATTGGACTCAGAAATTGTCAGAAAATCCCAATTGGAAAACGCTATTGATATTTCTAATATTATTTATGTAATTATTTGGCAGTTATCCGGGGTCATCACAGTCATTTCTCTCTTATTACATCAGTGGAGAATAACCAGTTTAGCCGGAGCCATCTGGGTGATTTTCAGTGGATTTCTGTATTTTAGATGGTATAAAAATCTTAGCTAGTCCGGCTAATAGTACGTAGGGAGATAGTAAGGTCCTTTTCATTCTCAAATTTGGTGATCACCTAACCACTAACACTTAATAGTAAAAATTGATGCCTATGGCTATAAGAACTTCAGGGAGAGCATTCGGGGTGATAGATTAATAGAAACTTATCAATTTAATGTTAAGAAATGCGGAATTTGGGTCATTCATACCAATTTCATTAACTTAAACCATACTTTTAGAAGCAATCTATTATAGAAAGTGTCCCCATATCAGGAGTAATAAAAATTGAGATAAATGAATTAATAGTTTGTGTAATATGTATTTTTACTTAAAGCTTCATAGTTATTATCAGGCAGGGCCTTCAATTGCCAGCTTAATATATAGCAGTACAAAAAGACGTTAGGACACTTTCTAACTTCTTTCATGTCCTAAAAAACCTTGCTAAGGAATCTAAAAATGTCCTAACCTTAGCACGTAGCGCTATACTACATTTTGACGTGCAGAATGTAGGCCTTGAAGCATTATATGTAGTAATGCTTTAGGAAAGTGCTATAAGTACCGCTAAGAGATATAGACTTATGGCTTATGGGTTTGCTTAGTTTAATTATATGAAAGTAGTTGAAAAGACTATAGCAGTTCTTGAATTTGTAAGGTATAATAGTATCTACTCACTGCTTTTCAATCCGAAGAGCCTTCAAATTTATCCTTTTTAAGTTTAACTAAAACTGAATTAGTATTTATTTACAAAATTAAATTTTATATGTTAGGATACTTATATGTATAACAACTCTAACTGGACTTTAGAAAAAAACGGGTTAAAAGTAAGGCTAAAATAAAATATTTAAGATGATAAGATTTTAGACTTAAAAATCTCAAAGTATAGTTAAGTTGGTTGCAATAACCACCATAATACCTAATTTTAACTGAAATAAGTTAATAGGTTAACAATAATAATCTACTATCCATTTGTTTTTTCCTTTATTTCTAAGTAAGGAGTAATTTTTTCATGTATCAGGTTAGCATTGCTCAATCAGTATCTACTAAAAAATCTATCCAGTTAGTTTATCCATCTAATCAACTACTAGAGTCTCCACAACAAATAGTGTTTATAGACTTTAATGTAGATGATTACGAGAGTTTAGCTAATGGAGTTTTATCAGGAACGAAAGTAGTTATTCTTGATCCTGCTTCAGATGGTGTACGGCAAATTACTAGAGTTATTAACAAATATCCTCAGATATCATCTATACATATAGTTTCTCATGGTGCGCCAGGATATTTATGTTTGGGTAACAGTGAATTAAGTATAAATAGTATTAAGAATGACCAGACTCAGACTCTGGAGTTAAAAACTTGGTCAGTAAGTAACATATTACTCTATGGATGTAATGTAGCTGCGGGAGATTCAGGTGCGGAATTTATAGAAAAACTACATCAGCTTACTGGTGCGAATATTGCGGCTTCTGCAAGGCCAACTGGTAATGTGGCTTTGGGTGGTGACTGGGAGTTGGAAGTTGTTAGAGGTGAGTTAGAGGTAGATATACCCTTTACACATGAGACACAACAACAATGGGATTATGTCCTTGAAAATGATCCATTTGAAGAAAGACCAGCGGTATTTCACATAAATGACGGTGTACTTAAAGAATTTAACCCATTAACAGGGGTATGGTCGCAGAGATTTGACACTCAAAAAAAGATTAACGCAGCAGGTCTGAGCCGTGATACTAATGGTAATAATTACATCTATGGTATTGAAGATTCGGGAACAGGTTCAGATCATCGACTTGTGAGAATAAGCTCAGACGGTATTGTTAAATACATCAAATCTGATGGTAGTTTAAGTGACAGTAGTGTTGATGCTTTTACAATTAATGGTACAATTGACGACAACACCGTAACATTCGACTCCAGACCTGCTGCTGGGGATATGGACGACGTTGGTAATTTATGGGTAATCTTAAAAGAAGTCGAAACCGGTCCAATACAGAGTGGGAATGCTACAAATCGATCTTCTTTACTCAGAATCAATATTACTAACCCAAGTCACTCCTCGACAGGTAAAATAGATGTTAATTGGGGTTGGGCCACCTTTAATGAGGTACCGGAAGATATAGTCTATCATCCAAGTAGTAAACACCTTTATGGTGTCGGCCACATGGGTAGAATTCTACGAATTGATACCACAAGTGCTGTTCTTTTTAATAATTCGAATACCAATGCGGATAAAATTGACTCAAGGCTCGCTTCGAACACACCTTTGAGGAGTAATACTGGGGGTACTGCTACCAACAACATTGGTACTTCAGATCTTACTGGGATGGTTACAAGTCCGTCGTTCGACCAACTGGGTTTTGAAGTGGCTTGGAGTGGCTCTGAAGAAGGATTATATATTAGTACGAGAGATACAGCCTACAATATCACTAGCTTCAATGAAACTGGTATATTAAATAATTCTCAAAGAGCTGAAGAACTTTTTAACAATAGCGCCGAAGGACAAACTGAGGAGAAAACTGACGGTATATCCACCTCTCACCTAAAATCGGTTTTCCAGATCCCACTAATAGACTTGGATGGTATTGATACTGACCCTCAAAATCACGCAGTCACATTCACAGAAAATACTGGTCTAGTTAAAATAGTAGACACTGACAGCATTAATGGTCTAATTATCAAAGATTATCTAAATAATAATGGTACTTCTCCTGCTGTAGGTAATGTTAATAACACTGGGGTTATTGCGAAAGAAAACAGATTAAAGACAGCAATTATAACGCTGACGAATCCTAAAAATGGTGATCAACTGTTAGTTAATGGTGCTCTTCTGACAAATCCTACTACAATTGAAACGGACATAACTGCTACACTTGCAGAAACACCAACCGATATAACCATCACTCTTACAACTACAACGCCAGTTAGTGCAAATCTGTTTGTAGCCGCGATCAAAAATATTGACTTTAATAACACCAGCGAGAGTCCGGATACTACACCAAGAGAGATAACGTTTGAACTCATAGATGAAGATAACAACTCATCAAAGGAAATTTTCGTAACTAATAGCAATGACGTTCATACTACTATAGTTACAGTTGATGCAGTAAACGATGCTCCGGTATTAGATAACACGAAAAATGCTGCGGGTGCAACCGCCCCTATACAACTAACAGTAGATGAAGATACTACCGCTACAGGAACGGTAGGCAACCTAGTCAGTGAGATGATCGCGCTCAATCAAAACGTCACCGACGTCGACGCTAGTCCCTTGACAGGTATTGCTATTACAGATATAGACGAAACCAATGGTACTTGGCATTATAGTACAGACGGAGGCACAAGCTGGACAGCAGTAGGAACAGTATCCGAAACCAGCGCCT
>JAKQYG010000191.1 GCA_023356515.1 Trichodesmium sp. MAG_R04
CCTGCAACTATTCCTAAGTGGTCAAGATTTTTAACTGTTATTGATTCTATTAAAGACATTTTTTTGATACTCAATAAGGATGGAATTATCAGTTTTATGATCTCACTTGAAGTGACTAAAAGTCATAAGTAATTCTACTTAATTAAATAGACATTCTCTTGTAACCTCTTGTAATACAACATGAAGTACAGAATGTGGGTTTTATTAAATTCTTGTCAGAAATGTCAGGAACCTTTGATGTCTTTTAAACATAAGTTCTGTCCAAATTGTGGTTCACCTTACACTAAAAAAATAAGTAGGGTTTACTATCTATGAACATTTGAATTTGTTCAGTTGTGTAGTTGTTTGCACTCAGACAGTTGCCAACAAAAACGCTTTTATTTACAAAACAAGTGCAACACTTCACAATGAAAATGGTATAATCTAAATGCCTAGTAGACTAATGCTAATAACTGATAACTGATAACTGATAACTGAAATGACAGATTTAAGACAATTTCGTAGAGCTACAAATCCTATTAAAGCTCTCAATATAGAAAATCCTCAAGATCAAGCATATTACATTGACTTTGCTTCAGTACGAGGAGGTAAAGTTATTACTAAACTCAAAAATAAAATTACCTTTCTTGATACTGACGAACCTACTTGTAGTCTTTTTACAGGACATATTGGTTGTGGCAAATCTACAGAATTATTACGACTTAAAGTAGAATTAGAAAGTGAAAATTTTCATGTTGTTTATTTTGAGTCAAGTGAAGATTTAGAAGTTACTGATGTTGATATTGTTGATGTACTACTCGCGATCGCTCGTCGTATCAGTGAAAGTATGGAGGAAAATCAAATTAAGCTAGAAACAACAGGTTTAAGAGGGTTGCTTAAAAATGTTTGGCAAGGTTTGAATGCAGAAGTTAGGGGTTTAGAAGTAGGCATTTCCAAAGTAGGAGAAATAGGAGGAGAAGCTACGAATAAAGAAGGAGAATATTCTTTATCATTTGGCATTGGTAAGATTACGATGATGACAAAAATTGACCAGAAGCTACGTCAGCAACTTAACCAATATTTAGGACCTAAAAAAAAGGTCTTGATTAAAACAATTAATCAGGAATTATTAGCACCTGCGATCGCCAAGCTGAAACAACAGGGTAAAGAAGGGTTAGTAGTCATTGTGGATAACCTAGACAGGGTTGAAAATACAGTTAAACCTTTTGGGATATCCCAGCAGGAATATCTATTTATAGATCAGGGAGAATATCTCAAGGGTCTAAATTGTCACTTAGTCTATACTATGCCTCGCTCTCTAATGTTCTCTAATAATTTTGGCAGACTTTACAACAGATTTGGGGAAGATCCTAATGTCTTACCCATGATTCCTGTACAGTTTAAGAATGGCACAAGCCATGAAGTAGGAATGGAGCAACTACAACAAATGGTATTAGCACGAGCTTTTCCTAATCTCGAATCAGAACAACGTCTTCCAAAAATTTCTGCAATTTTTGATTCTCCTAAGACTTTGGATCGTTTATGTCATGTCAGTGGTGGTCATGTACGGGACTTATTAATCCTGTTAAATACATTAATTATGGAAGAAATGCAGTTACCTCTTTCAGGTAGAGTATTAGAAACTGTTATTCGTTCTCGCCGAAGTAAAATGACTATGTCTATTTCCGATCAGGAATGGGAGTTATTGCGTCTAGTTAAACAACGAAAAAAGGTCAGTGATGATATAGGTTATCAAAAGCTGATCCGCAGTCATTTTGTCTTTGAATATATAGAAAATGACGAATCTTGGTTTGATATTAATCCCGTTTTGGCACAGGCACCTGAATTACAATGATGAATAAATCACAAAAAATGTTAAATCTTACGGATGAACAAGAAAGCTCTCTCAATAGATTAGCCTCAACAATAGAGGATTTTCACGGAGAGTTTATGTTGATTTTTGCCCATTGTAATTATATGGGTTTAAGGGAGCGCTTAGTTCAACATCTGCAAGAATTTTGTTTAGTTGAAACAGTAGTTATTCAGCCATCGGATATTACTTTATATACAACTATTCAAACTCAAATTACAGAAAAAAAACCATTAGCTGTGATGGTTTTAGGGTTAGAAACTGTGACTAATCTTCAGCAGATGTTAGCATCAGCAGATCAAGTTCGTGAGGAGTTCCAGAAAAACTTTCATTTCCCTTTAATATTATGGGTTAACGATCGAGTTCAAGTCCAACTGATGGAGTCAGCTCCTAATTTTGAAAATTGGGGAATAACGAAAGAATTGACGATTACAAATGAACAATTAGCTGTTGTTTTGAAAGATAAATCCGGAGATTTTTTTACTTATAATTCACCACAACTAACTCATGGTGAAGCTTTAGCACTAGAAGTAGAAATAGAAGCAGCACAGAGAGATTTTCGCAGTTCAGAAAACCTAGAGTTAGAAGTATATTTACAATCTTTATTAGGTTTTGTTAAAATTAATATTAATCACAAAAGAGATAGTGCTTTAAAGCATTATAAAAAAGCGTTAGAGCTTTGGCAACAACTTGGCGATTTAGAAAAACAAGGAACTATACTGGGTGAAATTGCTTTTTGTTATTATTTGCAAGCTTTTAAACAACCACTTGAACATCCAGATTGGCAAAAGACTAGAGATTATTTAGAACAAGCACTACAAGCTTGGGAGGATGCAAAAAGACCAGATTTAATGGCTGATTCTATTACTAAGTTAGGTAGAATTTTTAGGAAGCTAGAAGACTGGGAAAAGCTTAAACAATTTGCTGAAAAAGCTTTAGAATGGCATCGAAAGGATATGAGAATTTCAGGAAGAATAGAAGATTATTCTTTTCTGGCTGAAGTAGCTTTAGTCCAAGAACAATGGGACAAAGCAATTAATTTAGCTGAAGAATCTCTTAAAATTTACCAAATAAAATCGGAAAATCAGGAAGTTTTTGATCCAATATTTAGTAGATGTAATTTGATAAAAGCAAGAGCGGAACAACATTTAGGAGAGTATCAGGAAGCAATTAAATTTTTAGAATTTGTTGAACAGTATGGTATTGATTTTTCCGATATTCAATTATATTTAGATATTCTTCATGATCTACATCAGTTCTACTTTGAGAATCAACAATATGGTAAAGCTTTTGAAATTAAGCAACGCTCTCAAAGAAATAAATATAAATATGGTCTAAAGGCATTTATTGGTGCAAGTCACCTAACAACTAAAGAAATTTCAGCTTTTATGACTGGGAATACCTCCCAGAACCTTCCTAGAGAAATAATTTCTTCAGGTCGCGATCAAGATGTTAAAAATTTGGTGAAATGGGTTAAGAGAGATGACAAAAAAGTAATTGTTATTCATGGGACTTCTGGAGTAGGAAAAAGTTCTTTAATAAACGCAGGATTAGTGCCTAGTTTAGAACAAGATTTTATTGGTTTAGAAAATTTTATTCCTGTATATATTCGTAGTTATAATAAGTGGCAAGAAGAATTAGGAAAGAAACTAAAAAAAGCTCTAGAAAAAAACAATATTAAGTTAACTAACCCTCTAAAATCTTCAGAATTTATTTTAGAGGAAGTACAAAATAGTCAGTACCAAAACCTACGATTTGTTTTAATTTTTGACCAATTTGAGGAATTCTTTTTTATTTCTGATACAGAAGAACTGAGAACTGAATTGTTTGAATTTTTAGGAAAGTGTTTAGATATTACTACTCTTAAGGTTATTTTTTCCTTGCGTCCAGATTATATCCATTTATTGCTGAATAGACCAGGAATGAAAACAATTAGTGATGATATCCTCAGCACAAATGTCCTTTATAAAATTAGTAATTTTTCTGTTGATACAGCAAAAAGTTTAATTGATAAATTAACCCAGCAATCTAGTCTTCGTTTAGAAAAAGATTTAATTGAGGAATTTGTTAATGATTTAGTAGAAAAAGATGGTCAAATACGTCCTATTGAGTTGCAAGTAGTGGGAGCACAGTTGGAACAAGAGAACATCACAACGCTGGGAAAATATCGCCAAAGTGGTCCAAAAGAAAAACTGATTAAGCAATATTTAGCAGAAGCAATCAGAGATTGTGGTCTTGAGAATAAACGCTTTACCAAGTTAGTCTTATACTTACTCACAGATGAGAATAAAAATCGCCCTCTCAAGACTCATGCCGAATTAGAAGCAGATTTAAAAGCATTGACGGTAGATTTAGCAATAGATGCCCAAGAAATTAAACTTGAGCCAGAAAAATTAAGTTTAGTATTAGAACAAAAAATTAAAGTTGAGCCAGAAAAATTAAGTTTAGTATTAGATATTTTGGTTCGATCAGGTTTGCTATTGAAATTGCCAGAAGCTAATGCTTTTCGTTATCAACTGGTTCATGACTATCTAGTATCCTTTATTCGCGAAAATGGTAGCGATTTATGTAAAGAGATTAAAAATGAATATTTCTCTGAAAAGTATGAAAAGAAAGTAAGTTTAGCACAAAAACAGGGAAAAGAACAGCAAAAGAGATTCATAATTGTAGGCTTTCTTCTGTGTGTTGTGACAGTTGTGGTAGGATTTTATTGGTATAGAGCAGAAGAACAAGGAATAAAGGCTATTAGTAAACATTCAGAATATCTCTTTGCCTCGGGTCAAAGGTTTGAGTCTTTGAAAGAAGCTCTCAGGGCGGGAAGAAAATTCAAACAATTGAAACTACAAAACCAGGAATTAAGAGAAGAAGTCATTACTACACTACAGCAGTCACTTAACTGGCAAGTAGAGCAGAATCGCTTTGAGGGGCACGATGCTATTGTCTGGGATCTGAGTATCTCACCTGATGGTAAAACAATTGCCTCTGCTAGTTATGACAACACCGCAAGACTCTGGAACCCTGATGGTAGTCTTATCCAGGAATTGAATGAACACGATCATAGGGTTTTGTGCGTTAATTTTTCACCTGATGGTAAGATGCTTGCCACAGCCAGTTTTGATAACACTGTTAAACTCTGGAAGAGGGATGGAAATGATTGGGTTGTAGACAAAACTCTTAAAGGTCACACAAAGGGAGTCTATTATGTGAGTTTCTCACCCGATGGCAAAACAATTGCCACAGCCAGTCGAGACAAGACAGTGAAACTCTGGAAGCTTGAGGGCCAGTTAAGTCAAACCCTTAAGGGGCATAAAGATGGAGTCAACGGAGTCAGTTTCTCACCCGATGGCAAAACAATTGCCACAGCCAGTCGAGACAAGACAGTGAAACTCTGGAAGCGAGATGGTAATAATAGTTGGTCTGAATACAAATCTCTTAAAGGTCACGAAGATATTATCTGGGGTGTGAGTTTCTCACCCAATGTTGATAGCCCAATAATTGCTTCAGCCAGTCGGGACAACACAGTAAAAATCTGGAACCTTGAGGGCAAGTTGATTGAAACCCTTAAAGGTCATAAAGAAGCCGTCTTTAGAGTGAGTTTTAGCAAAAAAGGTAATTTAATGGCTTCGGTTAGTCAAGATAAGAGCGTGAGGCTTTGGAATGTGGTGAATCAAGAATTCACATTGAAAACAATCCTCACAGGTCATGGTGATAGGGTTTACGATGCAGCTTTCTTAGACGAACACACCCTTCTTTCTGCTAGTTCTGATCACACAATAAAATTTTGGAAAATTAATAACCAGTCGCAAATATCCCTCTATGATGTTCATAAAGAAACAGTCCGGGCGGTGAGTTTTAGTCCAGATGGTCAAATGGTTGCCTCTGCTAGTGATGATGGAACTGTTAAACTCTGGAACCTTCAAGGTGAACTGATACATACCATCGAAGCGTATGACAGTGAAAATGATGAGAGTAAAGGGCATGAGAGTAAGGTTATAGATGTTAGCTTCTACCTATGGAACCTTCAACGTGACTGGAAGCTTCCACGTGAACTGATAGATACGATCCTTCAAGGTGAACTGATAGATTCTCTCAAAGCGTATGACAATGAAAAGGATGATAGTAAAGGGCATAAGAGTAAGGTTATAGACGTTAGCTTCTCACCCGATGGCAAACAAATTGCTACAGCTAGTGAGGATAAAACTGTCAAACTCTGGAACCTTCAAGGTGAAGCAAAAAAGACTCTTGTTTATGAAAAGACTATCAAACATAAAGATCAAGTTTTTGGTGTAAGCTTTTCACCCGATGGTAAAACAATTGCTACAGCCAGTCGGGACAACATAGCAAGGCTCTGGACACGAGAAGGTAAACTTGTTAAGGAGCTTAAGGGACATATTGACTGGGTATGGGAAGTAAGTTTTAGTAAAGATGGTAAGTTGATTGCCACAGCTAGTGATGACCATACAGTAAAGCTATGGAAACCTGACGGCACCTTGCTCAAAACCCTTGGAGGAAAAGATGGACACAAAAGTTGGGTTTATAGTGTCAGTTTCTCACCCGATGGTAAGCGGATTGCCACGGCTAGTAATGACCGTACAGTAAAGATATGGGAAGCTGACGGTACCTTATTTAAAACCATCAAAGCCCCTACAGACAAAGGCCATACAGATCAGGTTCGTAGCGTTAGTTTTTCCCCCGATGGTAAGTTGATTGCCACGGCTAGTGATGACCGTACAGTAAAGCTATGGAAAACTGACGGTACCTTGTCCAAGAACCTTCCTGGACATAGGCATGAACTCTGGGATGTGAGTTTCTCGCCTAATAGCAAAACTCTTGCTGTGGCTGGAGCAGATGACAGTTTGATTCTTTGGAATTTGGATTCTTTGGAGGATTCAGACAATCTAGATAAATTACTGGAAAAAGGTTGCCAATGGCTGGGGTCTTATCTTAAGCACAAGAAAAACAAAAATCAAGAGAACGAGATAAACAAAAATCTAGACAAGAGCGATCGCAAACTCTGTGATGGCATTGGGTCTGGAAATTAGAGAGTAGGTAGAACGAAGGTCGCTGCCTCTAGTGCAATGAGGTTTGATAAAGGCTGTCAAAACCTGATAATTCCCTTGAATTTTCCTAGGATTTCCTGGTTGGAGGAACAAAAAGTAAGACAGCCATAACCTATGTATATTGATACTGTCAAATTCTCATTGCCCAAAATTGGGTGAACCTTCGATCTACGGCCTTTTGCGCTCAGACAGTTGCCAACGGGTATATACGCTTTCTTTACAAGACTTTACAACGTTGCACCTGGCGACACGAACCTTAGATCTACGCCGTAACAGCACTAACTCTAGTAGCAATAAATGTAAAATGATGAATTTTAACACCAGATATAACAGTTCTGTATAAATTCTGTTAATTAAATAGAATTTATTTTGTAACCTCTCATAATACAATATGAAGTACTGAATGTGGGCTTTGAAGTAGATAAAATAAAACCCAGGAGAGCTAATTTATCATCTGGGTTTTGATTTGTAATGTGAGGCTTCGTTTATTTGCAGTCATCTAAATTTAGATTGAGACAAACTTTTCTTGCTATAACTATAGTTTCAGCCGAAAAAAACCTTCATTCTTATTTAAAGTGACTATATTATCTTTGTTGCTGCCTTAGCGCTTCTTTCCTCTCTCTTTCTCTTCTATCTCCTTTCTTAATTTGTCCAGTTTATTAGCTCTTTCTCTTGCTTCTAGTAG
>JAKQYG010000192.1 GCA_023356515.1 Trichodesmium sp. MAG_R04
GAACCAGCAGTAGAATAGGGGGAAGAATTAACTTTTTGGATTATGGCTTACAGCATACCAGAAACAACACTGGATGACATTGTTAGACTGTACGGAACTTAATTGTAATGACTATAGTAATAAGTTAATCTTTTTTTTTGTTACTCAATACCATCGTATCGCCAAGGAATCGGATCTACAGCTTGAGCATGTACATATAATCCCCAATGAAGATGAGGACCTGTAGATGCCCCTGTAGATCCTACAGTACCAATTTTCTGGCCAGCTTCTACCATACTACCTTCCCTGACATTAACATAACCTAAGTGGATAAAGATACTGGTTACTCCTTGACCATGGTCAATACCCACAGTATTACCATGAATTTTAAAACCTTGAGATTCTAATCCCACTAGAGCAATACGACCAGGAGCTGGAGCAACAATAGGGGAACCATGGTAATCTGCATAATCAACTCCACGATGATAATAGTCTTCAGCAAAGTCTCCATTATAGTACCTTCGTACTCCATAAACCGTACTAACTGGGCCATTATTAGGGCGAAGAAAGGGGCCGTTCCACAATTTTTCTGGGGTGACAAGTTGTTTAAACGCTTCTACTCTTTCAAATTCTAAGTCTGTTCCTTTAATAGATTTTTTCTCAGGGGGCAGCCAAATAGATTGAGTAGGAAAAGAACGATTTTGCAAGTTGACAGTTAGATTTTGCGTACCTAGGTTAGTAGTTACTTGAAGTTGTCGGAGGCCAGATTTATCTAAAGGAGTTGTGGGCAACAATGCCCGGAATCTATTTTGTCCAATAGAAAATGAGGGGTAGGTTTTTCCACCCATAGCAACTGTGGGAGTTGAGAGCTCTCTATCTGGTTGCTGAATTACAACAGATATAGTATCTCCTAGTTGTGGGCTACTAGGAGTTATCTGTACAGCTTGGCTAAAACTAGGTATGACAACTACGAAAATTGCTGTAACAATAGCTAAGATTAAACTATAGACAAACTTCTTAGTTTTAACTGATAAAAATAAAAACATTAATCATTTGTATCTAAGATTCTTCAGAGTAATTAAATAAAAATTTCATTTTTTTTATTCATACTTAATAAGGCGAATTACTGTAACTTTAGTAATTAAGACTCTACCTCTGAAAAATGCCACACAGTTGGCTTTATTATCATGAAACTTTTCCTTATTAGTTTTTTGGTTTGAGATAAACAATAGATTGTCGCCAAATTAAAATGGGTAATTCATACTGATCTAGGAGGCAGATACAATTGGGATCTTGCCAGAAAACTTTTCCTACATGAAGATCGTTAGTAACTAGTTTTATTTCTACTTCTTTTTTCTCTTTGATATAGGTTTGAATTTGGCGGTTACTTGGTAAACTTACATCAAAATCAGACATAATTACTCTTTAATATATTTTCTATCAAAGTAAATTCTTATTTAAATTATTGGGAGCATAATAATGAGAAAATCATTTACGAAATATCATGGTCTGGGCAATGATTTTATTTTGATTGATAATCGCCAACAATTACAGCCTATACTAACACCAAAACAAGCGATAGAATTATGCAATCGCAATTTTGGTATTGGTGCGGATGGTGTAATTTTTGCTCTACCAGGAGAAGAGAAAGCTGATTATACCATGCGAATTTTTAATTCTGATGGTTCGGAACCTGAAATGTGTGGCAATGGTGTTAGATGTTTAACTAAGTTTATAGCAGAATTAGAGAACAACAACAAGACTAAATATAATATCCATACTGGTGCCGGTATTATTGTTCCTGAATTGCAAGCTGATGGTCAAGTAACAGTTAATATGGGCCAACCAAGATTATTGGCATCAGAAATACCGACAACTTTAGCTAGTGCTAATGAGAAAGTTGTGGATCGACTCCTAGAAATAGCTGGAAAGTCTTGGTCTGTTACCTGTGTGAATATGGGAAATCCTCACTGCATAACTTTTGTAGAAGATGTTGATACTATAAATTTAGCAGAAATAGGTCCTAAATTTGAACATGATCCAGTATTTCCAGAACGTACTAATACAGAATTTATTCAAGTTATTAGCCCAAAATATATGAAAATGCGGGTATGGGAAAGAGGAGCTGGTGCAACACTAGCTTGTGGAACAGGTGCTTGTGCGTCAGTGGTGGCAGGAGTTTTAACTCAAAACAACGATCGCTTAGTTACTGTAGAGCTACCTGGAGGTTGTTTAGAAATTGAATGGTCAACTATGGACCAAAAAATTTATATGACTGGACCAGCAGAAAAAGTATTTACTGGAATTATAGCATAAGTCAGAAGTTGAGATAGGGGAACCGTCAGATTGGCGATTTACTCTATTATTGAGTCATCAAAGGATAAACAGCAAATTTATATACAAATACTTTTTCCATCTACTAGCACTTAGTACTTAGCACTTAACCTCTCAAGCTGTATAATAACTAATAGCTAAATACTTTGGGCCTACTTTTTAGAAGGAAAAGCTGATAGCCAGTTCAATTAGGATTTACGTTAATTTCAACTTTTAACTTAATAGTAGGGGTGTATTCATGGGAGGAGGTATTTATTTAATTCAGGGTAACGACCAGCTTGTGGAAATGACGGAACAAGCTTATGACTCCGAAGACCAACTACAAGAATTTCTGGAAACTTATCCAAATCTCTTAGCGGGAGATGATATAGATCGGGGTACACCTCGACGATGGTTATTGATTTTACGGGAAATAGCAGCATCGAAAGAGGAAGATATAACTCAGAAATGGGCACTCTCCCATTTGTTTCTCGATCAAGAGGCAATTCCAACATTAGTAGAAATAAAACAGACTCATAATACAGAAGTCCGCCAAAAATTAGTGGGTCAAATGATTGATTATGTCGCTAATATGGGTGTTTGTTGGCCTCTGGAGTCAATTCTTGCTAACTTTGAACTTAATTGCCGAGAAAATGGCCAGGATCCAGAACAAGTATTTGAAAAGTTTCTGGGGAAAGATGCTAATGAGGAAAAGTTTTGGCAGAAAGTTAAAACGAATCTACAAGCAGGAAAAATTCGTTTAGTATTTGTGGCAGAGGATATTTCGGTAGAACTACGACGGGCCGTAGAATTTCTCAACGAACAAATGGACCCAGTAGAAGTTTTAGCGCTAGAAATTAAACAGTATATTAGTCAACAAGGCTTAAGAACTTTAGTTCCTAGGGTAATTGGTCAAACTACAGAAGCGCAATTGAAAAAGTCAAGCACAACTCGTGAAAGAAGAAGATGGGATGAGGCATCCTTCTTTCGAGAATTTAAAATGAGATGGGGTACTAATGAAGTATCAACTGTTATTATAATTCATAACTGGGCTAAAAATCAAGAACCTTTAGTGAAAATTCAGTGGGGTACTGGTGATACATATGGTGGTTTTGCAGTAATTGTTAATCAACAAGGGAGAAAAAATCTAGAATTGTTTAGTGTTGATATTTCTGGTCGTCTGGAAATTTACTCTAATAATTATAGTTGTCAACCTCCATTTGATAATGATAGTACATGGCTGGAGTTGAGGTCTAAACTTAGTTCTATAGGTTTGGCTTTACCAGGAAATTCGGAGGAGTTTAGAGCGCCTAGTTTGCGTTTATCAACTTTGCAAGATGATGGTGGGTTGGAGCAAGTAATGGAAACTTTTAATTGGGTTATTGAGAAAACTAATCAAGGTTAAATCATAAGTTAAATAGTTGTTACAATGAATAAGCAGTCAGTTGTAATTGAAAGGTTATTTAAATTAAGATGATTAGGTGGTAATCACTTCAAAGATATTTATAAACAGTAGTAATAGGAGTGAGAAACAAAGTCTTAAGTATCCTCTAACTAATAACTTGATAACTAAAATGACCTCAGAGAATGGCTATTTAAATAAATTAGGAATTATTGCCAAGTTTTTTCAATTTAACCAACTTCAAACTAATTTCTATACAGAGATAATTGCCGGAATAACTACTTTTGTCACAATGGCATATATTTTAGTAGTAAATCCTGAAATTTTATCCCAAGCAATTTTTTTACAAAACTCCGGCGATCTATTTGGGGAATTGGTCATTGCTACAGCAATATCGGCAGCATTTGCTACTCTGATCATGGGAGTATATGGGAATTATCCTTATGCTTTAGCACCAGGTATGGGTTTGAATGCTTATTTTACTTTTTCAGTAGTTTTGAAGTTAGGAATTTCTTGGCAAGTTGCTTTAGCTGCTGTGTTTATAGAGGGCTTAATTTTCATTGGTTTAACTCTTAGCAAAGTGCGCAGCCAAATAGTTAATAATATTCCGGAATGTCTTAAACAAGCGACTACAGCAGGAATAGGTTTATTTATTGCTTATATAGGTCTGACAAGTAGCAAAATAATTGTTACTAATGAAACTACAACTACTACTTTGGGTAATCTCAATCAACCAGAAACTTTGGTGGCGATCGCTGGAATAATAATTACCTCAGCTTTTGTAGTGCGCCGGATTACTGGGGCTTTACTGTGGGGCATATTAGCAACAGCATTACTAACTTGGATTTTAGGAATTGCACCTTTTCCTAACGGAATTATCAGTTTCCCGCAGTTACCAACACATTTATTTGGTCAAGCATTTGTTGGTTTAGAAAATATAGTTAGAACTGATATATGGGAGTTAATTACTATTATTTTTGTTTTTATATTTGTTGATTTGTTTGATACTGTAGGTACTTTAACAGGATTAGGAATAAAAGCAGGATATTTTCATCAAAAAAGAGAATCATTAAACTTAGATAAAGCATTTATGGCAGATGCACTAGGCACAACATTTGGCGCAGTAATGGGTACTTCTACAGTCACAAGTTATATTGAATCTGCTGCAGGTGTTTCTGAAGGAGGACGTAGTGGATTTACAGCTGTTGTTGTTGGATTTTTATTCATTTTATCTATATTTTTTATTCCTTTATTATCAGCAATTCCTTCTTTGGCAACTACACCTACTTTATTAGTTGTTGGAGTATTAATGATGGGTAGTGTTCGTAATATTTCTTGGGACGATCCAACAGAATCTATTTCTGCATTTTTAACAATTATTATTATGCCTTTAAGTTACTCAATTGCTGATGGATTAGCCATAGGGTTAATTAGCTATTCTCTTCTCAAAACTTTTCAAGGTAAATTCCATGAAACTACTTTCTTTATGTGGATATTAACACTTATTTTTGTATTAAAGTTTCTGTTTCTAGGAAAATAACAAGGGAAATAGTTTGCAGATTATCTAAAAAAGACACCTATTCCAAGTCTAGTTAATTCTGACCCTACCACTACAGGAGCACTTAAAACAGGGTGGGCTTAGTGGGCTGAGTTTGCAATTTTATTTTATCTAAAATAATAAATATGAATCAGCTAAAATTTGTAGGTAAAGTGTATTTAGTAGGAGCAGGACCGGGAGACCCCGAATTAATAACACTTAAAGGTAAAGTGTTATTAAAACAAGCTGATGTTGTTATCTATGATGCTCTTGTTAGCGCTTCCATCCTAGCAATGATTAACCCAAATGCTGAAAAATTTAATGCAGGTAAACGTCGCGATCGCCATTCTCTACAGCAAACACAAATAACTCAACTACTAATTGAAAAAGCAAAAACTCATGCAGTTGTAGTACGTTTAAAAGGAGGCGACCCCTTTATATTTGGTCGCGGTGGAGAGGAGATGGAAGATTTAAAGCAAGCAGGAATACCTGTAAAAGTTATTCCTGGTGTCACTTCTGGTATTGCTGCACCTGCTTATGCTGGTATTCCCTTAACTCACAGAAACTATAGTTCGTCAGTTACCTTTGTCACAGGTCACGAAGCAACAGGTAAATATCGACCAAAGGTTAATTGGGAAGCGATCGCCCATGGTTCAGAAACAATAGTAATTTACATGGGGGTTCACAACTTACAAAATATTATCAAAGAACTGATCGTTGCTGGGAGTGCTCCAGAAACACCCATTGCTTTAATTCAGTGGGGAACTTGTCCAGGACAAAAAGAATTAATTGGAACTCTCAACAATATTGTAGAACAAATTGAAGTAACTGGGTTTGAAGCACCAGCTATTGCTGTTATTGGCAATGTAGTTAATTTGCATCAAATATTAGGAAATAAGGAGTAAGGGAGAAAAAAAGTGTAGATATTAAGAACTATTTATAGCAAAAGAAGAATAGAGTGTCTTTCTTTGATTAATTTAAAAATTCTATAGATCTCCAAATCTTCATGTTTTAAAAGTATATGGATAAATCTTTACTCGCCAAAAATTATCTAGTAGCACTCATTCTTGCCGGTGGAAAAAGTTCCCGTATGGGTCAAGATAAAGCCTTAATCCATTGGCAAAATATACCTATGTTAAAAAGAGTTTATCAAGTAGCAAATAAATGTACAGAAAAAGTTTATATTATTACTCCATGGCCGCAAAAATATAAGTCAATTTTACCTGAAGAATGTGAATGGTTAACTGAGTTAAAAACTGAAGGTCCTTTAGTTGCTTTAGCTCAGGGATTAACTCAAATTAATAGTAATTGGATTTTATTATTGGGATGTGATTTACCTCTGTTGAACTCAGATATTATTCATAGTTGGGTAATTCAATTAAACAAACTTTCTCCAGAAATTTTAGCTTTAGTTCCTAAAAAATATCAAGGGTGGGAACCTTTATGTGGTTTCTATCGACAACAGCTAAAAATAGAATTAGAAAAAATTATTGACCGAGGCGATCGCTCTTTTCAAAAGTTACTTACTCAAATTCCTGTTGAACCATTATGTATTGATTCTCGGACAACAAAAATGTTGTTTAATTGCAATACTCCCTCAGACTTATGGATGGAAAAGAAATTAAAGAAAAAGGGGTAAATATTATAGATATAATTGTACTTAAATGAATTATACTAAATACGGGTATAAAAGTAGGCTTGTCTCATCGCCTAATCCGTTATTTAGTAAAGGCTGTAACTTTAAAAAATACCCTCTCACTAAGGCGAATTTGGTATTATATCTGCTCTTTTTAAGCTACTCTGATTGAGATGCACATTTTTATGGAATTTGAGTTGAGGAGAATTTTCTAATTTCAGATATTTGCACTACAATTACTCCCTTCCCCCTAGAAGATTACCTATCTAAATTTGGCTATAAACTATATCCTGCAATCTCACAGGGTGACAAGTAAGATTAATGGTAGATACAGTAATCATTTGAGACAATAAGTTGAATAATAATTCAATTTAAAAAGAATGGGATTTTGAATTTGGGAGGTAGCGATCGCCAATTCACTTTTGTCCACCATCTGATACCATTTCTCCATGAAGTTGCGCTTAATAATAGATAACAGCTACCAGTAAAATTCAGGTCTAGCTAAGAATTATTAAGCGCATTGTTACACAGAAATGGTATGAGGAGTTTAATAATATTATATTCTCATACAGCTTGAATAATTATTCAACTCAGATGGTGGATAAGAGTAAATTGGCGATCGCTACCTCCCAAACTCAAAATCCCATTCTTTTAAAGTTGAATTATTATTCAACTTATTGTCTCAAATGATTACTATATCTACCATTAAGCTT
>JAKQYG010000193.1 GCA_023356515.1 Trichodesmium sp. MAG_R04
AAATACAATTAATCAAGTCAAAGAATAAGATAAATATTATGTTGGATATAAAAGATATATTAGACTGTAAATTAAAAATTAAAACAGATAAGAACGTAATTGAAATTACATTCAGTGAATTAACTTTAGATAAAAAGGTAATTATATTTGGTGTTCCAGGAGCATTTACTCAAACCTGTTCAGCCAAACATTTACCAAGTTTTATAAATAATTATGAAAGGTTTTTGGATTTAGGTATTGAAGACATAATTTGTATTTCAGTTAATGATCCATTTGTAATTAATGCATGGGGAGAATTTAACAATGCAAATAAAAAAATAAAGATGATGAGTGATATTGGTGGAGTGTTAGCAAAAAGAATGGATATTGAAGAAGATTTTGGGCCAAATCTTCTAATGCGAATGAAAAGATTTGCAATGATCATTTTAGATAATCAAATAAAATATTATGTAATTGATGAAAGAGGAGACTATGGAAAAACTGATGCTGAAAATATTATTACAGTCTTAAAAAACATATTGTAGATTATATTATATCCTGAATACCTTTGCGAGCAAGTTCATCAGCTCTTTCATTTTCTGCATCTCCAGAATGACCCTTAACCCACTCCCATTTTACTTTATGATTACTAACTAATGACTCTAATTTCTCCCAAAGCTCCTTGTTTGCAACTGGTTTTTTTGCAGCATTTATCCAACCTTTTTTTTTCCAATTTGCAAGCCATTTTGTTATTCCATTGATTACGTAGGTGCTGTCTGTTTTAACAGTAACATTTGAATATGAATCTATATTTTCAAATCCTTTGATTACTGCCGTTAACTCCATCTTATTATTAGTAGTTTTTAATTCTCCACCAAAAAATTCTTTTATTTCATTCTCTTTTTTTACAATAACGCACCAGCCTCCAGGTCCGGGGTTTCCACTACATGCTCCATCAGTTACTAAAGTTATTGTATCCATTTTACAAAGTCCAAATTATTAATTTTATTGAAAAATAAAACTTTATCTAAGTATTCATTGGGATTTAACTTTTTGACATTGGCATCTGAAGGGGTGTTATACCAGTCAAAAAGACGTGTTAGAAAAAATCTTATCGCGGCACCTTTTGTTAATAATAAAAGATTTTCCTTTTCATTATCTCTTAATTTTTTTATTTCTGAATATCCTAACAAAAGTGCTTCTAAATTGGATTGAGAAAATTTACCATTTTCGTTAAAGCACCAAGAATTAATACAAATAGCAATATCATAAGCTAATATATCGTAACAAGCGAAATAGAAATCTATAATTCCACTTAGTTTATTATTTGTAAAAAAGACATTATTAGGAAATAAGTCTGCGTGAATATGACCATTTTCAAGATCACTTGGCCAATCATCAACTGTTTCTTTAATGATTTGTTCTATTTCATTTAACAAACTTTTCTTATATAGATCATTTCTTGCTATTCCTTTTCTAAACAGTGGAATCCATGATCTGTAATTGAGATCATTTTCTCTCTTGCCTTTAAACTTCAATCCTTTTATATGAAAATTTGCTAAATTTTTACCCAATTCATAACAATGGATTTTATCTATAAACTTTAATGAATTTCCTGATAAAAATGTCACCAATATAGACTTTTTGTTTGAAATGCTCTGGAAAATTTCACCTGATTTATCTTTAATTGGTTTTGGACAGTTAATACCATTACTACTTAAATGGTCCATCAGATTTATAAAATATGGGAGATCTTCCTCTTTTACTCTTTTCTCATAAATTGTAAGAATAAATATTCCATCAGTAGTAGTAACTTTGAAGTTTGAATTTTCAATTCCTTCTTGAATTTCTTCGTATTTTATTAATTTACCAACATCATATTTACTTAAAATTGACTGGATTCCAACTTTTGAAACTTTTGTGTAGACAGCCATTTAATTTTCTAATGCTTTAGGAAGCTTAAAGTAGATATCTTCTGTTGTTTCCAAGTTCTGTATCTCTTTTATATTATATCTTTTCGAGAACTCAGCACGAATTTCTTCTATAAGACTCTCAGGTGCTGAGGCGCCCGAAGATAGTCCAATATTTTTTATGTTGTTTATTTCATTCCAGTTTATAAAGTTTACATCAGATACCAAATATGAATTTACACAACCTTCATTTTTTGCAACTTCAACAAGCCTTTGTGAATTGGAGGAATTTTCTGATCCTACATGTAGAGATTCTAATTGATTGACTATGCGATCGCGCATCTCATAAAGTTCTTGTAAAGATTGAGTATGAGATTCTGTTGCTGCCAAAGAACTCTGTATATTACCAATTGAAATCATGGTAAGACTGGCCATTGTTACTAAAGTGCCAGTAAGGATTTGTTTTATTTTTAGTATTCGGTGCATATAATTCGCCCCATACAAATAAATAATTTTCTGCTGACCAATAAATATAATCTTTAATTCTAAAGAAAATTAATCTATCAGTCCAAATATAAATATACTATTTTATATAATAAACTAAGTAATCAAAAACTAACATGAACACTTTAGAAAAGTTAAAGACAACTCTAGAAAATGGAGGATCTAGTACAGAGGAAGCTTTAAATTTTTTTGACGATTTAGGGTCGGTAAACCTGGAGTTTATGATAGGTAGATGGCAAGGATCTGAATTTCCTACAAATCATCCAATGGATGGCTTATTAGAAGCTAGTGGTTGGTATGGAAAAGAATTTGTTGATACTGAGCAAGTTCATCCTTTGTTGTTCTTGGATGGAAATAATAATATATTTAAGGTTTATCCAAGTCCAATGGCCATTAAATTAGGATTTCGTTTCTCAGCTCTCAAAAGTAAGGCTATGAAACCTATTTTTACTGTGATGAACTTGATGCTAAAAACGGAGAAAAGTCAGGCAAGGATTCGTACGATGGAGTATCGTGAAAAGGTAAGTGCGACGATGATTTATGATAATTTGCCAATTAACGATATCTTTAGAAAAATAGACGATAATACAGTTTTAGGTTTAATGGATTATGAAAGTGTACCACAACCTTTCTTTTTTGTATTGAAGAGAGAGATGGGAATAGGTAAATAGGGCTAGTAACTATTGGCTATAATCTGGTATTATCCATGATCATCGGCTTTGTACCACAAGATAATTATACTGTTTAGTATTTAGAAGGTTTTTATCGTTGTCAAATTAATTATAATATTCGATTAATCCTGGAGTTTTTGTGGTTATTAATCCTGAATATGAAGAAGATAACTACAGAAGCTGAAAAGTTGGATATAATTATAAATAATTAAATATTTTTTGCTGTCGAAGCTGAAAATACTGAATAGAAAACTATAGCAGTAAATCTTCACAAAAAAAGAGCCAAGATTTCTCAAATGGTAGTGAGAAAGTCTCGAATACTTATCTCAAATAATTCATTATGACCCATATTTTGGCATAGTAATAGGCTGGGATTTAAACGTGGCAATAAATATAAAAAGTAGGGCGGTAGGGCATTCTGTTTTGAATCCTTGTGGAGTCCTACCTCCTGAGGGTAACTGGCAAATGAGAAGTCCACACTATAGCATCAGCTTAGTGTGGTAGTCTGTCACAGGCTTGAAAATAAATTGTATAAAATAAATCTAACTTTCTTTTAAGATTCTAGAGTAAAAGGAGAAAAACCAATGACTACCAGTCAAGATCAAGTTATTATTTTTGATACTACCCTCCGGGATGGGGAACAATCTCCAGGTGCAGCTCTCAATATAGATGAAAAATTGACCATTGCTCGACAACTATCTCTTTTGGGAGTAGATGTGATTGAAGCTGGTTTCCCCTATGCTAGTTCTGGGGATTTTGAGGCAGTACAAAAAATTGCTGAGATAGTAGGTGTAGAGGGAGGTCCAACTATCTGCGGTTTGTCAAGAACAACCCGTGCAGATATTGAGGCCGCAGGTAAAGCTCTCAAACCTGCAGCTAAAGCCCGTATTCATACTTTTATTGCTACCTCTGATATTCACTTGGCTTACAAACTTAAGAAAACTAGAGCAGAGGTATTAGAAATTGCTCCGGAAATGGTTGCTTATGCTAAAACTTTTGTGGATGATGTGGAGTTTTCTCCGGAAGATGCGGGTCGCTCTGACCCAGAGTTTCTTTATCAAGTATTGGAAAAGGCGATCGCTGCTGGAGCTACTACTGTGAATATTCCTGATACTGTGGGTTATACGACTCCTGCTGAGTTTGGGGGACTGATCAGGGGTATTAAGGAAAATGTGCCGAATATTGACCAAGCTATTATTTCGGTTCATGGTCACAATGATTTGGGTTTGGCAGTTGCTAACTTCCTGGAAGCGGTGAAAAATGGAGCTCGTCAGTTAGAATGTACTATTAATGGTATTGGCGAGCGTGCTGGTAATGCTGCTTTGGAAGAGTTGGTGATGGCGTTCCATGTTCGGCGACAATATTTCAACCCATTTTTGGGTCGCCCATCGGAGTCAGAAGCACCACTCACTAATATTAATACTGGTCATATTTATAAAACATCTCGTTTGGTTTCTAAATTGACGGGAATGTCTGTGCAACCAAATAAGGCTATTGTTGGTGCTAATGCTTTTGCCCATGAATCAGGTATTCACCAAGATGGGGTACTGAAAAATAAACTGACTTATGAAATTATGGATGCTCAGTTAATTGGGTTGACAAATAATCAAATTGTTTTGGGTAAACTTTCTGGTCGTCATGCTTTCCAGACTCGGTTGCAAGAGCTTGGGCTTGAACTTTCAGACAAAGAAATTAATAAGGCATTTGTCAAGTTCAAAGATATGGCTGATAAAAAGAAGGAAATTACAGATTGGGATTTAGAATCTATTGTTAATAGTGAGGTTCAACAGCCACTGGAACTTTTCCGTTTGGAGTTTGTGCAGGTTTCCTGTGGCGATCGCTCTCGCCCTACAGCTACAGTTAGTATTCGGGTTCCTAGTGGGGAAGAATTGACTGATGCTGCTATTGGGACTGGTCCTATTGATGCTGTGTACAAGGCAATTAACCGAGTGGTGAATATACCAAATGATTTAATTGAGTTTTCTGTGCAGTCGGTAACGGCTGGTATAGATGCTATTGGGGAGGTGACTATTCGCGTACGCCATGAAGGTCAAGTTTATTCTGGTCATTCTGCTAACACTGATATTATTGTAGCATCTGCTGAGGCTTATGTCAAGGCTTTAAATCGGTTGTATGCAGTTTTGCAAAGTGCTATCGAGAAAGTGTCTCCGCAAAAGAGTCAACCTGTGGAAGTAGTGGCTAGTATTTGACTGGCTTAGAACTTCCCCTATAGACCGGGTTTATCAATTAAATTCCCTGATTTGAACAAATACAGGACTTATGCACGAGCACTACACCCAACGAGGGCGAATGGCATTCGCCCCTACATATGGCGTTTTCAAGGTGAATTTGCATAAGTCCTGAAATAGTTGGGGCTTGCTGATCAAATATTACAGCATTGATACATATAAGGTTTCAGCATTTTTAGGAGCGAAAAAAGTATCTAGTTTTCGGTCCTGAGAGCTCAAAAGTTAGTATTTTGGGCGCTCCCTAGGCATAAAAATCAAGGTACAAATATATCCGACTACCTCCTCCATCAATTTCCCGTTCTTCTGTAGGGAGTTTGCATGCAACGTCCCTGCGGATGGGGATTAAATCCTACCGCGTTATGAGGTAAATTGTCAACTAAGTCAAGACTCTACTCTTCCATATCTTGCTACAACTTTACCTTCACTATTAATTAACCAAGCCCACATTTGGTCTCCTAAGGAAAAATGCCACCATTCCTGTGGATGTTGTTGAAACCCTCCAAATAACATGATTTCTGCTAATAATTGTCGATGTTGATGATATTTTTGACTTTCCTTATTCTGATGATCTAAAAAATGATTGGGATAGGAGCGTGGGGATAACTCATCAATGGGAGAACCCATATCAATAGTTTTGCCATTAGCATTAACTAAGGTTACATCTACAGCAGCACCGGTACTGTGAGGTGGTGGTGTCGTAGGATCTAGACTGGGAATTGCCCAAAACTGATAAACTAGCTCTAAAATTTCTTGACGCTTTGCTTGGGTTAAGGACGGACTATCCAATTTTAAACCATGAGCTTTTACTGTTTCTTTATAGCTGTAATCTACCATAAATTGTTGTATAATAATGGGGCGATAAGCATCAAATATTTGGATTTGCCAACCGGGATAATTTTGTTGTAGTTTTGTTTGAGCTATTATTAAGCTATCTAATACTTTTTTACGTAAAAAATAAGGAGATTTTGTCTGAGAAAGATGATAGGGGGCACCTAATTTTTGATAGGGATGGGGTGATTCTATGGCAAATAATTTTAAGGGAATTTCAATTAAGGGTTCGTCACATTCTTGGATTTTAATTTTTTGGTAAGGCTTCATGTCAGTTCTAACTTATTAGTTATTAATTATTAGTTATATGCAATATAACTTAGGCAACAGGAATATCTGTAAGTTTTTGTGCATTTAAATGACTGATTATTGTATGTCTTGTTCAAAGAAAAAACTTTTCTAAATTAGAAATTCTGAATTGGCTGTAATATCAGGATATAGAATTTAAGACTTTTCAATTATTCTTAATCTTACATCCCTCTAATACCTAAATTTTTAGCAAATTTTTAGCAAAAAATAATTTTATTTCCTGTCGATCTGCTTAAATATAATATGTAAGGTTATATCTAGAGAGTTTAACATGAATACGAAGGATATTGTGGGATTAATACATCCAACTTTGGCTGTTGTGGTGGTATTCCCAATTATTGGTATGGTGCTTAACCTGGCTTGGCAAACTCGTCAACGCAGGTTACAAACTGCTGATCACGGTAAAAGTAAAATTCCTCCTGTGGTAGGACTGGAACATCGAAAAATAGGTAATTGGTTGACTGGTTCTGTAGTGGGAATAACTTTATTTGCTATTGCTTATTCAATTTATTTTAAGGGTGTTTTTAAAGATTTTAAGGGTGAAAATATGACTTTGGCAATTTTAATAGTAATGATATTTATTGCTACGGTTTTTTCTCTGATTTTTCTTTATAAAGCTCGTACTAAATTATGGCGAGGAATATTTGCTGGTTTAACTAGTGTTGGAATTGTTATTTTGGGTTTTCAAGATGGTGTTTTCCGGCGAGATTTTGAATGGGCTGTTTCTCATTTTTATTATGGTTTGATTGGTTCTATATTAATGATTTTTTCTTTGGCTATTGTGCCGGAAATATATAAGGATAAAAGTAATAATTGGCGCAAAGTTCATACGATTTTGAACTGTTTGGCTGTTTTGGTATTTTTAGGACAAGGAATTACGGGAAGTCGAGATTTACTTGAAATTCCTCTGAGTTGGCAACAGAAATATTTATATAAGTGTGATTGGAAAAAACAAGTTTGCCCAGATTCAACATCTCAAGTTTTATCTCCTGAAGTTCTTGTTGCTTCTATCTCAAATTATCCGATTTTGGCACAGGCAAATAAGGTTTTGGCTTCTGGAGAATTTGTAACTATTACTCCGGG
>JAKQYG010000194.1 GCA_023356515.1 Trichodesmium sp. MAG_R04
TACTTCTCCTAGACCAATACACCCATTTACACCCAGATGTATCACAGTTAGAGAAGCAGCAAGACTACATTCATATCCTGATTGGTTTAGATTTCATGTGACAAAATGGCATGGTTTTAGGCAAGTTGGTAATTCAGTTCCACCGCTATTAGCCAAAGCAGTTGCTCAAGAAATTATTCATGCTTTAAATATTCGACCACTTAAGCCTAGAATGAAAAAATATAAGTTAGAAAAATTAGAAAATTTAGAGCTTAATATGTCTATGGCTGCCGATATATATGGTGTTGATCGACATACTATTGCACCAAGACTGAGAAAGTAAAAATTAAATAGGGTTTGCTGATTAAATCCAAAAGTTTTGACCCATAAAGGTTTTAGCATTTTTAAACTCGAAAAAATTTTCTGGTTTTCGGTCTTGAGAGCTCAAAAAATAAGTATTTTGGGCGCTCCCATGGCAGAAAAATTAAGGGACAAATATATCCGACCACCTCCTTTAGCAATTCCCCGTTCCTCTGTAGGGACGTTGCATGCAACGTCCGTACTTTTCATCCTAGGGGATGTTATGGGTGGATTCCCTACTCCTGAAAAAGACTTTTTCAGCTAGCCTTAAATAACTAAATTCTATCCACGATCTATAGTCATCCTGATTTAGATTGAGACAATATTTTCTTGCTGTGAAAGGGTTTTAGCTAAAAAAGTATCCCATTCTTATTCGGAATAACTATAAAACTTAGCTAAGAAACTTGAAATAGGAATGAAACTAAGTCTCCTTTCCCCAAAGATATCCGATCTCCTGGTTCTAACTTATGTCTATTTCCTTTTATCAAAGGAGTATTATTAATGTAAGTACCATTGGAACTACCAGTATCTTCAATATAACAACTATCTCCTTCTACTCTAATATCAGCATGACTTCGAGAAACGACTTCAGAGTCAGGAAATCCTGAAACATCAATATCTGGTGCTACTTTGTCATTAGGCTTACCGATATGAATCACAGATAAATTAACTGGTAATTCAATATTTGTATCTGTTCTGATATGAAGCAACTTAGCAAACTTTTCTTGCAATTGGGTCTTTCCTGGAATTGCTTCTTCCTCAGGAGGTGGAGAACTTACTTCTGGAGTAGTTAAAGGTGTGCTAATAGTATTAGTAGTTAACAGAGGTTCCTCTGTCTCAATAGGAACTGAAGTATTAGGGTTGCTAGATTTTTCTAAGTTCACTGTACCAGAAAGCAAAGGTTCTGGCTTCACTAATGGCTCTGGCAGTTCTAGGTTGGGTATATTTACTATGGGTGATACTACAGTTGGCATCACTACTGGATCTGTTTGGGGTAAAACTTGACCTTCTTCTTGACTAACGCTACCTTGCAGGTCATAACCACATTGACCACAAAAGGCAGCATCAACTTGAACTATTGCCCCACATTTAGGACAATTTGTAGTCACTGGTAAGGGAGTGCAACAGTTTTCACATTGGTTTGCTCCATCAGGATTCGGATGAGCGCAATTAGGACAGACAATCATTTATTTATCTTCTCCTTGCTATCAGTCAGATAATTAAAATACCGAATTAACATCCTACCAACGGTTCGTTTAAGGGACACCGCGGAATTTTTTGTGATTTATTTGAGATGAATTACTGCTCAAATATTAACACCTGTTAATAACCATTGTAGTTCTCCTTGGGGTTGAATCAGGCGACTAGGATAATTCATATCATCACCTTTTTTTGCAAATACTTGGTCTAATGCAGCTTGTTTATCTGCACCAGCAACTATAAATATTACGCAACGTGCTTGGTTTATTAGTGGAACTGTGAAAGTTAATCGCGGTTGGCCATCCTTATTCCCTACGGTAATTAGGCGATCGCTTACTTTCAAGGCATTTGTATGGGGAAATAAGGAAGCTGTGTGACCATCACCACCCATTCCTAATAAAATCAAATCAAACTTCGGAAACTCCCCTGTAGAAACTTGAAAAAACTCTCGTAAATGAGCATCATGATTTAAAGCGTCAGCTTCAGGGTCTCCGGTCCCTGTTTCCATAGGATGAATATTTGTTGTTGGTATCGGTACTCGATCTAGCCAAGCTTGCCTGGCCATTCTTTGATTACTCTCTGGGTGATCAGGAGCTACATAACGTTCGTCGCCCCAAAATACATGAATTTTATCCCAAGCTAGATTTTGAGTTCCTATGGACTCATAAAGTGGCCTTGGAGTATTTCCACCAGCTAAAGCTATTGTAAATTGGCTACGCTGTGTGATGCCCTCTTGAATTTTCCCTAAGCAAATGTCCAGAGCTTGTTTGATCAACTGTTCTTTATCTTCTAGTAACTTAATCTGTTTGTCCATTTGATTTGTGTTATAGTTAAAGCCTTACATTACAGTGTTTTTTTCTAAATTTGGGTATCAAAGTCGTGCTATCGTGGTTTGGATTGATATTCGACAGTCCTTTAGTTATTCCGGGTAAAAACGGTTAAAGTGTACTGGGACTACCTAGAACTTAAAAACCAATATTTAAGAGACAAAAAGAGGTTTTTCAGTCTTTACGAATTCAGGGCATTGATGGGCCAAAAATCTAGTAATCATAAGTTAGTTTAGTAGATATAACAATCCTAATTTATTTATTAATATTTAATTAAACTTTTATTGTTACTATTCAAAATATTTACCTAAATTTACTGATAAGGGGTTTTTATAAATTCTGAAGTCGAGACAAATTAAATTGTCTAACTCTAATTAAGATCCTGTCGTTAAGCATTTTAAATGATTATTAGCTTATATTATTTGCATGATCATACAAGAAACTTGGTGTTCATTAATAAGTAATTATTATAATAAATAAAGGAGCAAAATTTATGTTTTATCCCAAAAAATTACCTAATTATATACGATACTTCCGAGGGAGATTTAGTCATTTGATCAAACCCTCAGTTTGGGGGCCAAGTGGCGTGGTTTTTCTAGTGCTATTATTTGCTTGGGAATTATCAGTGAATCCAAAATGGTTAATAATTGAAGATGATAATGATTCAGTATTAAATAGCAATACAATCACTGAAAATCTATCTCCTGAAGAGATTTCTATTATGAGTGATATTGATAGTTCATCAGTTTTAATTGAAGAGTTAGAAATTAACAAAAATATGCTAATGAATCCTATACTAATTCCTAAGAAAAAATCATTAAAACGATCAAAAAAAGAAAAGAAGAAAAGTGTTATAAAACCAGAAGAATATTTAGCTGAACCTCAGTCAAAAATTAATATTTATGGGGAAGTACAAACTAATAATTTTCCTTCTACAAATAAACTACCAAATATCAAATCATCTACTTCTCCCCTATTACAAAATAGGAATTTTTTGGGTCAAGAGAACAAGGAAGAAGCAAAAGCAGAATTTGTCAACCCTTTGGAGAATGGTATAAATAATTATCTGAGTTCCAAAGGCAAAGCTGAATCTCCCTCAAATGATCACTCTCAAGGCAACCATCTTAACCTCTACCCAACTCAGATAAAGGCAAGGGATATTAAATCTTCTACTATTCTTAATAGCTTAAAATCCAAGATTTCTCAATCTGAGGAAGGAATAAATTATAATCCACCCTTACCACCAATAAGTGTTACTCCTCCAAAACCTTACTACACTAACTTATCAGGAGTAAAAAACCAGATCAATAACCAAACTGATTTACCAGGGTATAATTATTCTCCTCAAGAAAAATCTTCTAAGACAAATCCGCCTCCACTAATTCATAGATTAGCTAATAATAAAGATAGGGTGAATGTAGCTAATGAGAATCAAAATGTACTAGAGAACCCTTCAAGTAATCCTTTTTCTAGTAGTAATAATAGTTTTTATGGCCGTGGGTATAACCAGAATTGGAATAATCCTTTTAGGGAATAATGTAGGTTAACTTTTGGCTTCATTATCGTGAAGCCCTTACTAATAAGAATACTGCTACTATAAGACCAAGAAAATTTGGTAACCATCCAGCCAAAAAAGGAGTTAAAATTTCTTTTTGTCCCATTGCTCCTGTAATAAATGAAAGTAAATAATAGGCAAAAATAATTATCACACTAATACCAAAACTAGTACTTCGATTAGCTTTTCTTTGTGGTCTAATTCCTAAAGATCCTCCGACCAAACCCATCACTATACACACAAATGGTAAAGCAAGTTTTTGTTGAATTCTGACTTGGGTTTTAATAACTTCCCGATAATTTCCACTTAGCCGCATTAATTCTAAATATTCATAAGATTGAGAAATATTCATTTGTTTGTAACTACGTCTTTTGCCTGCTAAATCTAAAGGGGCCCTAGAAAGCTTCAATTTTTGATGGTCAAACTTTACTATATTGCGATAGGAAGCATCTGGAGACACAAGATAAATAGTTCCATTAAATAAGTCCCAAATATTTTCTGCTGAATTCCAAGTTGCTAATTCAGAGGACACTATTTGGTCAACTCCATATCGAGAACGGTCTACAATAGTTATGCCTTTCATATATTTACCATCAAATTTTTCGGCATAGAATAAGCGTGTAAGTGTATCGTCTTGACTACCATCTGGTTGCTTGACTTTACCAAATTCTGGATAGAAAATATTTTTTTCTTTGAAAGGAGGATTTTCTTGTTCTAGAGTTTTTTCTAAGATGATAGATGATTGATAGTTGGCATTGGGTACAATTACTTCATTAAGGGCAAAGCTCAAAGCAGTTACTATCAAACTTAATATGATTGCAGGTATGACCATTCGATAAATATTAATGCCACAGCTACGGAGAGCAATTATTTCGCTATGACCAGACATCTGACTGTAAACCATGAGAGTAGCAAGTATCATGGCCATGGGGAATGCCAAACCAATAAATTCTGGCATTTTTAATAGAAATACTTGAACAGCAATGGAAATAGGTAGTCCAGATTCTGTTACTTTTCTAACTAAATCAAACATTGCTCCAATTGTTATGCCAATAGATGAAAACAATCCTACACCAAAAAAGAATGGCCCAATTAATTCTGCGATGATGTAGCGATCCATGACTGAAATTTTTGGTTCCAATCTTTGTAGGAACAATAAAGAATTTGAGATATTACGCTCCATATATTTCAGATTTAAGGTGAAGTCTATAATTTATAATTTATAATTTACAATTGAGGTAGATTCCAATTCTGTTCTTATGAAATTATATAAATTCAATAGTTTAAGTTCTATGTCTCGTTAAGAGAAAAAAAACTTCTAAATTCTCAATTCTACACTCCAACTTACTAACTGGACTTATATTTAGATTTTTTATATGCTGAACAGCTTAACTAATAACTGAAATGACCTCTTTTAATGATGCTCGACAATATGCTCCCGCAACTGAACGCAACCAGGAATTTATTTTGGAAGTGTTACAGCGAGTTTTGCCTCCAACAGGCAACATTTTAGAAATTGCTAGTGGTACAGGACAACACGCTATTTTCTTTTCTTCTCGTCTGCAACCGCGCCAATGGTTTCCTTCTGATCCTAACCCCATGTTGCGTGAGAGTATCGCGGCGTGGCAAAAACATAGTCCCTCAGATAACCTACATCCACCTCTTAATATTGATGCACAGGAGTCAGTTTGGGCGGTGGAGAAAGAAGGTGTTGAGATTTCAGCTATTGTCAATATTAATATGATTCATATTAGTCCTTGGTCTACTTGTCTGGGATTAATAGAGGGTGCGGGACGTTTGTTACCCCAGGGCGGGGTGCTATATTTGTACGGTCCTTACAAACTGGGAGGGGAACATACAGCACCGAGTAATTTAGCATTTGATGAGTCTCTGAGCTTTCAAAATCCTGAGTGGGGAGTAAGAAATCTAGAGGATGTCGTAGGGGTAGCAGAGAAGAAGGGATTAAAGTTTCTAGAGAAGGTGCAAATGCCAGCAAATAATTTATCTGTGGTTTTCTATAAAGATTAGACTTGTCGTTTCTATGAGGTAAAGTATGAAGTTAATAGGTTATTTGAGATGTGACGATGCTAAGTACAGGAAAAGAAGCTTGACTTCTAGAATAGGAAAAGGTTTCATAGAACTGGAAATGTAATGTACATGAAACCTGATATGAATTAGATTAGTTTATTACAACCCACATTTCGCACTTCAAATTGTATCACAAAAGGGTAAAGAAAAATTGAGACTAAATATGCTTACCTAGATGCCACCTCTTTTCATATATCATTAAATTATATATTCCCACTTACTTGATTTTGGTTATTTTTTGACTTCATAATAGTTTAGCTTCACTAATATTTACTTTTAATTCTGAGAGATGATAATATTTTATCCCATGTTTAGTCATGGTTGATTTTTTTTGTCTTAACACAAAATATACACTTTGTTTTTGATACTTTTTTAACTAATAAGATAGAAAAATACTGTGAAACTCTCGGTTTCCTGTGATGATAATTTTATATTTTTTTTGAGGGTTTTAATAGAGGAGGAATTACTGCTTTTTGTTGGCTTAAATTACTAGCACCTTTATGACTTAAATTTTTCCAATAAATAGGTAAATTACTCTTTTTCCCAGCTACACTAATCATTTAAGTATTCAACTAGACATGATATAAGTGAGAATTGCCATGGGTTTACCCCGGCGAGTATGTCAATTTTTATTGTTTCTGACAGAATTGCCTGGTTGTCGCAGCAGCCAAACTAAGGCAAATCCAGTGATTACTCCGTATACAATGCCGGAAATGCAAAACCAAAATATAAAATTCCAATTTGAAGACGGTTCAAACCTTCTTGAAGAATAAACAATAGCAAAGAGCGTAGCAGCTATTCCTAAAATATTTGCCAGTATCCACCAGTGAGATTGAGAAAGTTGTTTTCTGAGAACCAACCATTGAGCTGATCCGATAACAAGCCCTATCAAAGAAGATATAACAACAACCTGAATCACAGTATTGCTCACAACATCGCTTACAGCATTCGACAGAACGTCTGATGTAGAGAATAGTATAGCTGATACCAACACAGTTGCCAGTATCCACCATCTAGCCTGGGAAAGTCGTTTTCTAATTACCCACCACTGGAATGATCCCACAACAGCACCGAAAACAGTACCTAAAACAGCAGGACCAAAACCACCCATAGTATTTTCAACCACTCCATCCAAAACCCCAAACACAAATAAGCCCACAAACCAACCCACACTATTTGCAAACGCCCACTGAAACCAAAGCCCCCATTCTGCTTTTTGTAAATATTTGCGACGGTAAAGCAATTCACTCACCCACCAACGCACAAACCGATCCAAAAAACAACGCGCAAACCACCAACCCACACTATTTGCCAACACCCACTGAGACAAAAGCTCCGATTCTACTTGTTGTGAATGTTTGCGACGGAGTTCCTCCCGTAACTCTTCCGGCATTCTCACTGCGAGTCCCTTACGACCTGCCATAAACTCCTGAAAAATATAATCCCGCAGAGGACTATCCTCAGGAGCTTCCCCAGAAAATAAGCGGAGAAGTGGTTGCACCAACCTAGAGACAACA
>JAKQYG010000195.1 GCA_023356515.1 Trichodesmium sp. MAG_R04
TCAACAAGTTTTTGAACTGGGGAACCACCTATCTACTATGGTTAACAAAAAGCCAAAACATTCTTGTTTATAACTTAACAATTCTCGAAAACGATATAATCCTAAATTAGATAAGGCATCAGATAATTTATGCTTAGCCATCATGCCTTTAGCGTTTAAGTCCTCTACGAGAACATGTTGATAAGTTTTAGCTAATAATGTAGTGGTTTTTTGCAGAAAATCTTCTCGAACATTTGCTATATAGAGATGCTTTTTTCTTAGTTTCTGGTAACATTTAACCGCATTTTTTGATGTTTCTATTCCAGCACGACGGTTGCCTAGCACCTTATTCGAGTTTCTGAACTGTATCAATCCTAGCTTGATTTTCGCTCTTTTCATGGAAGATGGAGTCTCAAAGGTGTTTGGGTCACTAAGAGTAGCAAAAGTTTTATTCCTAAATCAATTCCTACTTTTTGATGCCTGTGTTTCATTTCAGGCACCTTGCAAGCTGAAAAAGTCGCAAAACTTACATACCATTCAGGTGCAACTCTAGATATAGTAAAGGTCTGAGAAACAAAGCTCTTTAGATATTCTCAGGAAGTACATTGAAAACCAAACCGGAAAGTAACACTAGGTTAAACCCTGCGTATCGCAATTAAACCATGGGTATAAATCACCCTGGCAAACTTCCTCCGGTCATTTTTTAGGTTTTTCTTCCGTCTTTTTTTAGACAGCTGTCACGATTAGTTATCTGCTTATGATTCGTCTAACAATGTGACCCCTACAACTCTTCCTCCTAAAGAATAAATCTCTCGCATTGCTTCATTCATACGGCTATGAGCAACTTTCTTTTTGTAAGTACTCACCCGTTTAATATCTTGACGGCAGACCCCTGTAACCTCAATTTCAAGAATGCGACCGTTATAATTACTCATTTGGGGAGTCCCAATAGTTGTCATTTGTGTCATTATTAAATTCCTCTAACAAAAATAAGTTGAATTAAAAAAATTTTATCAGGACTTACCTACGCTTCACCTTAAAAACCCCATATGTAGGAGTAAATGGCATCCGCCCTCACCCTCGTGTAGTGCCCGTGGGTAAGTCCTATTAATCAACAAATACCAAAAAATTATAAAAGCCAGAAAAGTAATTATTTTGCTTATTACTGACTACCATCTTTGGTTTTGAAATACTTCCGACGTTGTGCTTACGCAAAAATCCTGGATTATTCAGGCCAAGAACCATGACCATAGTTTTAACACATGAGTTCTTTATGGATAATTCTTTGCAGGCTTTCTCACCACAATTTGAGCAATCTTGCCTGGCATACGGTTCTGAGTCACATTAATTGTCTATCGATTCATCTCACGCCATAATCTTAGATTTGGCGTGAGGCTTATCGATGATTGAGCTAAAAAGTACATAGAGAATTGGGCATAGTACTTCACATACTAAGAGTCCGACTTTCCCTAAAACACTCCTATTCAAGAGAGAGCAGGATTTCCTACTGGAAGAGTTAAGTTAACTCAGTTATCTGAAAAATTTTACCTCCACTTTTGTGAATCTTGCGAACTTCTTGATTCATTTGAGAATAGCTAACAATCGTTTGTCTTTTCCCACGACGGTTTATCCTTGCATCATTAGCACGGGAGAAAAACTCAATCAGGAAAGATTTAGATGTATTACTATAAGCCCCACCATTACCAACGTTAGGGGGTTTTATAGGAGTTGCTAAATTAGCTGCTAAATTGGAAATTAACTTAGCGCTGTTATCCCGATCGCTAGTAGCAGAGCCTCGCAATAAAGAAAACATCCGATTGAAGCCTTCTGTTTTTATTCCGGCTTGAGAGACAATGCTACGAGGATAAGGAACCATATTTTCCCCAAAACTGTTCAGATACTCATTATTATCGAGATAACTATCAATTTCTGCTACATATCCCTCTTCATTATAAATTCTGACGTGCTCACTAACTTCCGATTGATCTTGAGGTGCACGACCTAACAAATGTTTAAAATTCAGTTCAATAAACCGATACTGAGGAGAGCTAGCAAAGAATAAAGACTGATATAAAGGAGATTGTGCTACCATTCTAACAAAGCGACGAATAGTAATTGAGCCATTTCTTAACATTGCCTCTGCACTATCAAGCCGTTGACTATCCATTATATGTTCATTTCCTAGTACCTGCTTATATACTGCACGAATGATAGTTTGTAAATATTCCTCAGTATAGTTGGGACGCAATTCTAGGGGACTAACCTCAAAGTAATCCAGCCCTAGACTGGCTGACATGACTAAATTGCCCATAAATTCCTCCTGATATGATTGGTTTAATATATAGTTAAGTAAAGTAAATAAAAAATGCTACACTAACTCGGTAATACTGAGTATTTTACCACCTTGCTGGTGAATTCGTTTAAATGTTGGAGACAGCTGACTAAAATCAACAATCCATTCCCGTTTACTTAAATGATTTAAGAGAGCATTAGTTTTTGCCGTAGAAAATTGAACCCGAAAACGCTTGCTTGTACTATCAGCAGCCGCTCCGTTACCAACTGCAGGTGCTTTGATTGGAGTGGCTAAATTAGCTGCTAGAGAGGAAATTAACTTGGCACTATTATCACGATCACTTGTAGCAGGTCCTCTTAATAAGGAAAACGTGCGATTGAAGCTTTCTGTCTTCATCCCACGTTGGGTAATAATGTGACGAGGATAAGGAACAATATCTTCCCCAAAACTTTCAATATACTCATTACTATCAAGGTAAGAATCTATCTCCGCATCGTATCCTTGCTCACGGTATATTAAAACGTGCTCATCAATTTCTGACTGATCTAGAGGGGGACGACCTAGAAGGTGTTTAAAATTCAGCTCAATAAATCTGTTCTGGGAAGAACTATGAAAGAATAGAGATTGGTATAAAGGTGATTTGGCCACAATTCTGACAAATTGACGTACATTAATAGATCCATCTCGCAACAGAGCTTCTGGACTCTCAAGACGTTGGCTTTCCATTAAATGTTCGTTTCCTAATACCTGTTTATAAACTGATCTAATGACAGTTTGCAAGTCGTCTTCTGTATAATTAGAACGCAACTCTAATGGTTCAACTTCAAAAGCATCCAATCCTAGAGTTGCTGAAAAGGCTAAATTGCCCATATTTTTCTCCTTAATTATTGGTTCTTTGAAAAAAAGCTAAATAAACTAGCAATCCTCAGTCAACTTAAACTTAAGGGAGCTACAGCAGTTTTCAATTATTGAGTGAGCCACAAGGGTTCCAAACTCTGTAATATTTCCTAATCCTGCTTGCCCCAGCTATAACCTTTGTCGATTAGAAGCCTATATTACTTCATATCAATTATATGTGGCCTATGAACTAAAAATTGCTGTAATGACTAATTCAAGGTTTGCATCGAATCATACTATGATGGATGGCTTATCAAAAACAAATTGTTACAATTGTTCATTTTGTTACAAAACATTAATTAGTTTATAATAATCAAAGACAAGATGGAACTTTAACCTTTATATTGTTTCGGAAAGGTTAAATTAACCAAACCAAACGATTAGTTCCTAAAAATTATTATTTATTTGAGGGACTAAGAGAAAAAGCAAGAATTTAGGAGATTAAATATGCTTGATGCATTTTCCAGATCAGTAGTTTCCGCAGACAACGGCGGTACTTTCATTGGTGGTGATAGTTTAGCATCACTCAAATCTTTTATTTCAGACGGAAACAAGCGTCTTGATGCTGTGAACTTTATTGCTAGTAATGCTAGCTGTATTGTTAGCGATGCTATTGCAGGTATTGTCTGTGAGAGTCCTGGTTTAACTTCTCCAGGTGGCGGTGTTTATACTAACCGCAAAATGGCAGCTTGCTTACGTGACGGTGACATTATTCTTCGCTATATCAGTTATGCTCTGTTAGCTGGTGATGCTTCCGTACTCAGTGACCGTTGTTTAAATGGTCTGAAAGAAACCTATTCAGCATTAGGTGTCCCAACTGGAAATGCAGCACGTGCAGTGAGTATTATGAAGGCAGCATCTGTGGCTTTTGTCACCAATACAGCTTCTCAACGCAAAATGAATGTAACTGAACAAGCAGGGTCTTGTGATAGTTTGGCTACAGAAGTTGCGGGTTACTTTGATACTGTTGTTGCAGCTATTAGCTAGAATCAAAAATTTTTCGTTCATATATTCATTTTTTGTACTTTATCAATTTTAAGAGAGGAAAATCTCAATTATGAAATCAGTTTTAACCACAGCTATTGCATCTGCTGATTTAGCTGGTCGTTACCCCAGTAGTTCTGACTTAGAATCCGTTCAAGGTAGTTTACAACGTGCAGCGGCTCGTTTGGAAGCAGCTGAAAAATTAGCTTCTAACTACGACGCAGTTGCTAAGGAAGGTGTTGATGCAGTTTATGTAGAATTTCCCGAAGGAGTAAGCAAAGGTGTTACCCCTGAAGTTCGTAAAGACAAGTGCCAACGGGATGTCGTTACTTACCTGCGCTTAATCAACTACTGCCTTGTAGTTGGTGGTACTGGTCCTTTAGATGAGTGGGGAATTGCTGGTCAACGTGAAGTTTACCGGGCTTTAGGAATTAATACTGGAGCTTATGTTGCTGCTTTTTCCAAAATCCGCGATCGCATTTGTGCTCCTCGTGATATGTCTGCTCAAGCAGCAACTGAATTAACAGGATATCTTGATTACCTTATCAACACAATGTCCTAGTAATAGGTATGTCTCAAATGAGAATAAAATAGTAACTCTTGATGAGTGAAGGACTTTGTAGCCTGTTACTTGACTGGAACAGTTAAGTAATAGACTTTAATTCCTTCACTATGTAGTTAAGGAGTGTTTTTGAAGAGAGGATTAAATGAGTACTAAAGAGGAACTGAATGAAGCCCTTTTGCAAGCAAGTAAAGAAGGGAATTTAGAATTAGTTAAGTCTCTAATTTCACAGGGTGCTGATGTTAATGTCAAAGACAAGGAAAATGCTACCTCTTTAATGAGGGCAGTATCACGTAACTACAAAGGAATAGTCAAGGAGTTGCTGGAGAAAGGGGCAGATGTTAATGCAGTAAATAATTGGGGCTATAGTCCTTTAAAATATACCCAAAAACTTAATTTAAAAGAAATGGAAAATATACTTCGGGAAGCTGGCGCCACTGATTAGCAATAACAGTATTTACGAAAAATACAAGTAATACATTATTTGTAGGGGGTTGACAACCGTTAACCCCCTACTGTATGAGCCATGGCTGTTTTATTCTTGCGAAAAACATAGAGGTAGATAGAAATATTGGTAAAATAATAAATCCGGGTATAAAAGCAAGCTTGCCCCATTGCCCCATCCCTTATTTAGCAACCGCTGTAACTTTAAAAAATATCTTCTTACAATAGGGGGATTTCGTATGACCCACATTCTGAACTTCAATTTGTAACATTAAAATTCGTATAAAATTGGTAAAATAGCGATATCAATTGTCCAAAATATCAATAATCTAAAATTATTAAATTCTTAACGAATGAATAGTCCTTTTCTTAATTTATTTCCGGGGTTAACAGAAGAAAAAGCGATTGAACTATTAGAAACACCATTAGAAGAAGTGAAAGAAAGTTATCATCGCTATTTAGCAGCCTCTCATTTGGTTAATTTTCCGACAGAACGTTCCATTAATGCTTTAATGAGGGTTTTAAAAGATCCCAATCCTGCACGAGAAAATCGTCATGCGCAACGTAAAGCAATTGAATCTTTAGGTCGTCTAAAGGTTAAACCTGCTATTGAATTAATGCGACCCTTCTTAGCAAATGAGGACCCCTATATGGTTGAAAATACAGTTTGGGCTATTGGGGAAATTGGTACAGAAGATGACACACTTCTCGAAGAAATTGCCAAATTACTGGAAAAAGAAAGGCAAATATATCGGATTATAATTCAAACACTTGCCAAACATAATTATAACCCCGCATTAGACCATATTTCCCAATTTACTGACTCAGAAGATACTGCTCTAGCCTCTGCTGCTATTGCTGCAGAATGCAAATTATCAGGAAATTACAGTAAAATAAATCAGATAATCAATTTTTTAAGCCAGCGCAATATTCATGCCCGTCGAGGAGCAATTCAAGATTTGATGGACTTAAAATATTATGCTGGTATTCCCAAAATTGCTATGGCTCCAGTTTCTCAATCATTAAGATTACGAGGAATGAGGTTTTTAGCCGACGAAGGAATCAAATCAGGAAAATTGACCTTTACGGAAATTGAATCAAGTTTTGATTTGGCATTATGGGATAATCCTCAAGATATAAACATGGCTTATGAATATTCTCAAAAGCCCAGCCTAGAAAAAGTAATTGAACAACTTTATAATACTGATTTTGGCCATTGTTATTTAGCAACTAAATTGATGCTAGAATTGTATCCAGATGCAGGAGAGATGCTAGAAAAATCCTTTCAAGAAAATGCTCAAGAAGATTATGGTGCCCACTATCACATTATTAAGCTATTTGGTTGGTTAAAATATGAGCCAGCTTATGGCCTATTTATTGATACACTAGAAAATCTAGGAGATAAATTTGCTAAGTCTCGAATTGCTGCTGCTATTTCTCTTGGCTTTCTCGGTGATCAACGAGCAATTCCTCACTTAAAAGCTTGCTTTAATACAAAAGTTTGGAAATTTAAGTATGCCTGTTTACTTGCCTTAGACTGTTTAGGGGATGATAGTGGTAGAGAGATTTATGCATCTGATTCAGATTGGGTAATTCGAGCTAAGGCCCAAAGCTCTAGCCGAGAAATTTTATCTCACCTTAATTAATTCATCAACTATTTATGGTAACTACAGATATATATCAACAGTTAAAAAATAAAAATCCTGTTTTACGACAAAGAGCGATGAGCAAAATTGTCGAAGAACCCATCAGCGAAACAATTCCCAAGTTGATCGAAATTTTATCAGATGAGAATTCTAGTTATCGTTTTGGAGCTACCCAAGCATTAACAGTAATTGGTCTACCGGCAATTCCTGCTTTAGCTGAACAATTGACTAGCAATGACAGTAATCAAGTTAGAGCTTCCTGCGTCCAATCTTTTTCGGAAATTGCTCGTTTCTTTTCTCGTGATTATCCTGGAGAGAACTTCCCTCAAGTTGCCATTGATGCATTGCAAAAAGCTCTCAATGACCCTAATTCTGCAATTCAAGTTGCGGCCACTGGTGCTCTGGGAATAATCGGTAAACCTGCTCTAGATATTCTACTGTCGGCTTTAGATACAGAAAATATTGCACTGCGTCTTTCGGTGATTCAGGCGATCGTATCTTTAAACGTCTTAAAAGGTCCTGAAGATGACCCCAAAACCATAGAAGACTATGATAAAATAGCCAGTCTATTATCTAAAATTGCCGAAGATGAAACTGTTGATCCTTATGTTCGTGAAACAGCTAAAA
>JAKQYG010000196.1 GCA_023356515.1 Trichodesmium sp. MAG_R04
TTTTGCTCTTCACCTTGTCTCTAGAATTATAGGCAAGAGTTTTTTTTCTTGAGTCTAAATACTTACTCAAGTTTTACTATCTTTGCATACTACATTTTGTCGTGCGGAATGTGGGTTTTAGAGCAGTGGAAAAATAAGATTTTTCAACATCAGCAACAAGTAATTATTGAACCATTATCAAAACCACAACAATTAACATTATTTGATTTAGATAGTCATTCTACACAATTAAATAACATTAATCCTTTCAGTCTTATCTTGCATAATTCTGAATTTTACGAATACAAACCTCAGGAACACGATGATTCAAATTGTATATATTTTGTAATTGAGAATAATCTACCTTTACTTCTATATATTGGAGAATCTAAACACTCTCCTAAAAAATGCTGGAAGGGAGCTCATGATTGTAAAAATTATATTTTCAACTATATCGAACTACATAGAAAATATGAGATGAAAGTTGCAGTTATGTCTGCTTTTTGTTTTAACGTTCCTACTGAGAAAAAATCATGACAACACCTAGAATCAGAATTAATTGAGAAGTGGCGATCGCCTTTTAACCGACAATCTTGGAAGTGGTGGGGATAGCCTTTTTAGTTAATACTCAGAAACTCTTCTGTTGTTTAGAGTCTTGATAAGGTATTTGCGATCGCTAAAGTCTCACAACAGTTTTAAACATTTATAAAGTTAAACTATTACACTTTTAATTCTGATGATATTATGGGAGATAAATTGTTAGAGTAATAGGACAAATAAGTACTAATAAAATACTTCCGAAATGTTCCTAGTTATTATATGATAGCACAAATAGTTTTTAAATAAGACGATATAATATCTTAAAATGCTTTAATACTAGAATTTATATCTTTTATGAAGAGTATAATAATTTATGCTTATGAATTGCGATGGAAAACTTGCAGAACTTTAATGGCTAGAAAATAGTCATATAAATGCAATTGAACATTACTACAGTCACAAAATAAGGAATAGGGAAGGTCGATATGCGAAAATCGAAAAAATAAGAAACATCAGGAACTTTCCCATAACGAATATCTTTCCTTCGTCTAATTCTAGTTCATAATCTCAATCTGCTTGATTCAGATTACCTTGCAGTATTTCCAAGTCTTTAACTTTAAGATTTGACATATAATTTCATCTTAATTCAATAAATTTTCGGTAAATAAGGCTGTACTAATCAAAATTTATTTGAAAAATCCTCCATTCTCCTTGTCTATCTATAACTTTTCCTTCAATATCTCCATGCCAGTTAACCCTAGTCAAAATATATCTAGCTCTATATTTTTTCGCCACATTAACTAATTCTTTTCCCGCCTGTTGCGGAAACAAAATTTCCATTGCTCCCACCGCTAACTTATCATTCAAAGGAACACCAAAAACATCTTCCATTCGATTTTTCCACTCTCTAATTCCCCTATCAGTTTGCGGAAAATGTTTAAAGTCAACAATAACCGCCCTCTCCGAAAAAAACTGAAAATTTGACACAAATGGAGGAATTAAAATTACATCATCTTTATTGCTAATTTCCCTAAATCTTAAAGCTAGTTTTGTAACTTCATCTTGGGGAAGCCTATAAAATTTTACCTGTTGTTCAAATACCTCCAAAATTTTTCCTGGCAATATCTCAAATAATCCTAAAATAAATACTAAACTTGTAGATAGCGCCAAACTATAAGTCATTAACTTTTTCTGAGCGATCGCCAAATCAAACTCATCTAAAATAAATGGAAATATCAACACCAAAAACAAACCAGGCATAACAAAAAAACGATTAACAATTAAATCTATCGGCGGATACAGCAAGTAAAATATTAACCCTCCTAAAAGCATTAACAAAACTATCAATTTGTAGCGCCATCTCTCTAGAAAAAACAATCCTAACGATAAGATAAAAAAGCAAATACCCTGATAAGGTACAGGCAAAATTAGGGAGATTATCAACAGTAAACCAACGCCGAAAATACCCTTTTTATATAACTGATTAACCAAAATACTCACAGCAATAAATATTATCAACTGGGCAAAAGGAACAGTTCTTGCTAACTGTAACTTCGCAAATAAAGTTAAGGGGTAAACTTCCACAAAAATATAAGCAAAAAACAAAGCCAAAATTGACTCAGCAATAATTAGATAAAACTTCCATTTTTCTATACCTATCACATTAGTCAGATTTAAATCTTTTTCTCTTACTTTCTCTGGAAAAGAGTATTTGTGGGCAAAATTTTTCCCCATTCTCGACTGTTGCCAGAAATCTTCTGATTTAGCAATATCAATTTTGTGAATACATAAACAACCACCGAGAAAAAAACAGATAAAATCTAACCTACTTTTCCAATTCCAATAAGTAGGAATAATATGATGAGGATTTCTAACCCAACCATAGATAAAAACAAATTCCTCATTAGTTAATTGATCCGTGCTAGTGGTACCAGTTAATACCATAGATAGATAAACTAAACAAGCAAAACCTAACCAAATCACTAAAGGCATAATTACCAAAAAAATAAATTTATACCGAAGCCATAAATTTATTAATTTAGTAATACTTATGAGGCCTAAGGGAAAAGATAACTTCCCCATTTTTGGGTGGTTAGGGGAGAGGTTATTTTCCCCCTTGTGGGAAGTAAGGGCAGAGATAACTTGTTTTGGATTATGATTTTTTATTGCCTCAATTAACATAATAGGAATCATCATAATTCCCGGCAAAACACCAACCAAAAATTGTAAAATTGAAGCAATACCAAAAAAGAAATAACCAATTATCCATCTTTGCCGAAAACAGAAATAAAACCCCCAAACTGTAAAACTAATAGCAAATGTGGCAGGTATGGGCGTATTAGGAAAAAGTTTTAAATATCCTATCAAAGTATAGGATATTAAACTCAGAAAAACTAAAACTGCTGCTGATAATTTGGAAGGAGTAAAAATTTTACTGATGGCAGATAAACCCCAGATAAAACTAATAAATGAAATTAGATAATAAATTAAATAAGTGAGGGAAATACTGCCAGTGACTTTGCTGAAAAAATAAACCAAGTATTGATAGTAGTATCTGGGAGTAAACTGCAACATTTCCTGAACATAGTAGTCATTTTTATAGAGTTCAGGATTCAACATTGATTTGATTTGAGGAACATGAGTGTAATGATTTCCTACAGGAAAAGTATATCCTCTGGCAATGAATGAACCAAGAATGATAAAGGTCAATAGGGATAGGGAAAAATGCCAACTATATTTTCTCAACTGCCACATTTGTTATCAGATCAGAATATACTAAGCTTTTGTGCATTTAAACGACTTGCAATTTTTGTATGCCTCGTTCAGAGAAAAATCCTTCTGAACTCTAAATTTTCACTTACTAAATGCTGATTGACTTCTGACTCCTTACTCCTGACTAATGACTACTAACTTAGGTAATACTAAACCCGCTCCTTATAGCAGTAAAAAAAGACATTAGGACACTTTCTAACTTCTTTCATGTCCTAAAAAACCTTGTTAAGGAATCTAAAAATGTCCTAGCTTTAGCACGTAGTGCTATAAAAGACGATTATTTTATTCTAAATTTAAATGTACACCAAAAGGTCTCTCTAACAATACCGATTTGGGAATGAAATAGTGGTGCAAGGGTTTGAGAACCTTTTCTGGAGATGTCTCAAGACTTTAAAATTTTAAATACTCTCTATAATATATGCGATGTGAATTTGATATAAAGTAGCATAGATTTATTCAAGTATATTAAGAATAGTATAGAAGAAATTGAATGCCTTTCCCTCCAGAAAGTCCTTGCCTAAGTATAGCGATCGCCCGCCTGAACATTCCAGAAACTAATCACTTTGCTATCTGGGTAGTGCAGGCTCCTTTCCAGCGGGGATATGTCCACCATGACCATGTATGGCCAGAAAGCTTATCAAAAACTTGGCAGGCTTGGTTAGAAGTCTTCTCTCCTGAAAGTTTACCTGCTATCCCCGTAGGTATACCTCAACTTACCCTAGCATCAACCCCAAATATTCATCCTGTATCTGAATCTGGTACTAAAATAAATCGTACCAGCCGTTTGATGCAAAATATGGGTATTCACCTCTGGCAGTGGCTATTTCAAGGAGAAATTGCTGATAGTTTCCACCAAAGTCAAGGTATTGCTATTGGCCAAGAGTTGCCTTTACGGGTGAGATTAGATATTCGCGAACCTGAATTAATTGCTCTACCCTGGGAAATTATCCAACCAGGAGTCGCTTTACCTGCCTTTTCTCTAAGCAGGGAAATTTTGTTCAGTCGTACTACCAGTGATGTTAACTCTTTACACAACCAACCACCTTCCCAATTTCTGAATATTCTATTGGTAATAGGGGAAAGTACCCCCAAAGGACAATCTTCCACAGCTAATAGCTATCAACTCCCAGTTCCATCGAAATTAGAGCTGGAAGAAGAAGCCGCCCAGCTCACTGAAGTTTTGAAAGCTCCCAACGTCAAAAACCCAAATACACCCAGAGTCAATTCTACTATCCCTTGCAAAGTGGATACACTAATTCAGCCCACTCCCAAAGAATTAATTTCTTATCTAGATCAAAAAATTTATAATGTCCTTTTTTACGCTGGTCACGGTATACCGGGTCCAGATGGTGGTTGGTTATTTCTAGCACCTGACACAACTCTTAATGGTACCGAGTTAGCACAAATTTTAGTTCGCAATGGAGTAAGGTTGGCAGTATTCAATGCTTGCTGGGGAGCACAACCTGCTACAGATCGTCTATCTTCTAGTGAAGTACAAGCAATACCGCGTAGTAGTCTAGCAGAAGTATTGATCCATCATGGAGTACCTGCCGTTTTAGGGATGCGAGATGAAATTGCTGATCGAGAAGCTTTAAGTTTTATTCAAGTTTTTGCTCAAAGTTTGTCAGAGGGAATGCTGATAGATGAGGCAGTAGCAGTAGCAAGACAACAGTTATTAACTCTTTATCGGTTTAATCAACCAGCTTGGACTCTGCCAGTATTGTATATGCACCCAGAGTTTAATGGTCAATTAGTTGAAGTATTTGATGAATTAGTAACTCAACTACCTGCTAATTCTCCAACTTGGATTAGTAGTTACACTTCTAGAGCTTTTTTACGTTCTCAAAATGATAATAATCAAGTGTGGCCAATTTGGTCAGACACGATTACTGTTGGGCGTTCTCAGGAAAATGATGTGGTGATTTTAGAACGATGGGTTTCCCAAAAACATGCGGAAATTTTTTGTCGTTGCTTACCGAATAAAGAGATTGAACCTACTTATTTTTTACGAGATATTTCTCGTTTTGGGACTTTAGTATATCAATCTGGTAGTTGGCAAAGAATACATCGTGATGAACTTGTTATACAATCAGGAACACTTTTAAAATTCGGCAGTTCTCAAGGTCAAGCTTTTGAGTTTATGATTGAAACAACAGAAAATATTAATTAGTTAATCTATAAATTTCTCTTTCAATATCAGATATGATTCAAAGTGGGCTAGAAGGATAAACACTTATTTTTCAAGTCCGTTTTCCCTCCCAAAATATCCATTTAATGGCAAATTCATGGCTTCTCTATTTTGTCAAGTTGTATCTTAGTTTTTAAAGATATCGAGAAATCATAGCTTAAAAAAAGGAGAAATTAGAAAAAAGTTATCTACAAAATCCTTTTGGTAGTCCACTATATTACGGAACTAACTAGGTTGTTACTGTAGCTAAGTAAGTAGCAAATAAACATATTGCTAATCATTATAGTAGTCGTAGTAAAGGTTGCGGACATTGCGAAATACTGAAACTTAATCATAGATTAGTTTTAATCTCTGATTTATCTGTAGCGCTATAGCAGTTGCCAGAACGGTTAGGAAATCAGGTACAGTCCATACTGGGAATGTACAGGCAAATTAACATTAGCCCCTTTTAACCTTCCCTCTTGGGGGTTAGGACCGGTTTACTTCTGACTTCAGCCATACCTAATTTTCTGATGAAAAATTATTATGTATACCTAGGAATAAAGTGTATGAATAATCAGCCTTCCCATTCTCAATTTTCTCCTAATAATGCATCTAGTCAAGTAGAGTTAGATTTCTTAAGTGCAATAGTTCTGGATGATATTGCTTATCCTTGGAATCCCAAAGCACCAGAATCAGATGCTTATTTTAATTTTCTTGAACAAGAGCTACCTTTATCTGATTTACTCAATGATGTGGAAATTACTTGTGCTTGCCAAAATTTTTATAGTCAAACTGACAAACTTTGGTCAATTATTGATACTCAGAATGCCTTATATAAAAAGTTTGCAGGTTTTGTTCCCAAGAATTTCCTCAACAAGCTAGGTAAGATTGCGATTAATGTTGTCGATCAGGTGAACCGTTTAGGTTCTACTTTATCTCTCTCAGATCAATTGGTCCATTGTGTTAGTGAAGTTTTACCCGGTTGGGATTTGGAAGATTTGGAAGTAATGGCACGTCCTCTTGCTTATTCTATGCGTGGAGACAAACGTGACGCAGTAGAAAATACTTTGGCAACAATAAAACCTGTTGATTGGTATGATTTATCTGAAGTTGAACAAGCACGCTTGAGTTTAGCGATCACGCTTTATGTTATATCTCAAGTTAGTAGTTGACATACTCCCGAATTTGCGCTTAGGGGACAACCCGGTATTATTCAGTCCGGGAAACCAGGACTGACTGTTTAGGTTGATGTTCTTCTTCTATGTTGATAGCAATCCAATTTTTTTTACTGGGCTGAGTTATAGTTACTACCTACCTTTTGACTACATTAACGCAAGAATGCCAGCGCTCTGAAAAGCTTTTAGAAATTGCTCTATAAAACTGATACAAAGGTTCAGATAACGTGACAAATTGATGTTTACTTCCTGCTTCAACTGAGGCCGTCGACGCTTACTCATCCACAGGTATTGACGGTCAAGCCAAAGATTTCGGGTCAATAATGTACAGGTTGACATCCTCCCCGGCCTAAAGGCACCGGGTAACAACCGAGCCTTAGCTCTGATGTGGGTTGACGTTTCACAGGCTGCCGCTACTTTGGCAGTAGTCTTACACTTGCCGACCCGTGCGTTTTTTTTCTCGGTATGCCCACCCGCGACTAATATATTTCCTGTGAACTAAAAACCAACAAGGACTAAACCAGTGAAAAAAAATCAACTAAAAAGTTGCCCGCTTATGGGCGAGGCTTTAAACCCAATTTTTCGGTAAATGTTGAAAGTCTTGTAGTGCACTCATCTTGACCGTGTGGGTGTACTTAGTGGGGGGAATCCCTACGGTACTCTACGCGATCGCCCACAGCAGTTAATACTAGTTCTTCTACTCCGGCCACTGGCCAAATATTTGTCTGGAGTTGGGCTGACAAATCTTCAAGGGTCATATCATCTAAAAACAGATTATCTCC
>JAKQYG010000197.1 GCA_023356515.1 Trichodesmium sp. MAG_R04
CTATCACGAAGCTTGGCATCGTAAAGGCTATGCTCTGGACAATTTAGAAAGATATGAAGAGGCTGTTGCTACTTTTGAAAAAGCTTTAGAAATTAAACCTGACTTTCACTATGCTTGGCATAATAAAGGCATAGCACTGATAAATTTAGAAAGATATGAAGAGGCTGTTGCTGCTTTTGAAAAAGCTTTAGAAATTAAATCAGACTATCACGAAGCTTGGCATCGTAAAGGCTATGCTCTGGACAATTTAGAAAGATATGAAGAGGCTGTTGCTACTTTTGAAAAAGCTTTAGAAATTAAACCTGACTTTCACTATGCTTGGCATGATAAAGGCATAGCACTGATAAAATTAGAAAGATATGAAGATGCTGTTGCTGCTTTTGAAAAAGCTTTAGAAATTAAACCTGACTTTCACTATGCTTGGCACAATAAAGGCATAGCTCTGAAAAAATTAGAAAGATATGAAGAGGCTGTTACTGCTTATGAAAAAGCTTTAGAAATTAAACCTGACTATCACTATGCTTGGAATGGTAAAGGCAATGCTCTGATAAATTTAGAAAGATATGAAGAGGCTATTGCTGCTTATGAAAAAGCTTTAGAAATTAAACTAGACTATCTTAATGCTTGGAATGGTAAAGGCGCAGTACTGATAATCTTAGAAAGATATGAAGAGGCTCTTGCTGCTTATGAAAAAGCTTTAGAAATTAAACCAGACTGTCTTAATTTGTGGAAGATTATAAGGCATAGCACTGATAAATTTAGAAAGATATGAAGAGTCTATTGCTGCTTGTGATAAAGCTTTAGAAATTAAACCATACACTTACTATGCTTTGATTAGTAAAGGTATGGCACTGATAGAATTAGAAAGATATGAAGAGGCTATTGCTGTTTATGATAAAGCTTTAGAAATTAAACCATACACTCACTATGTTTGGGAATACAAGGGAAATGCACTGAGAAAATTAGAAAGATATGAAGAGGCTCTTGCTGCTTATGATAAAGCTTTAGGAATTAAACCAGACAATGAATATTCTATTATTAATCTTGGTTTAGTTAAATATGAAATGGGTTTTATAGATCAAGCAATAGAAAATTGGCAAGCTGCAACTGAAATTAATAACCAACTCGTAGAACCTAAATTAGCAATAGGAGTTGCCCTCTATAAAAAAGGTAAAATTCCAGAAAGTTTAGCAAAAACTGAAGCCTCCCTAAAATCAGATAAAAGTTGGAGTTCCTTGGAGCGCCTCAAAAAAGAAAATTGGGGGGATAAACTAATAGCAGATGCAGCCAAATTATTAGAAAATCCTCAGATAAAAGCCTTACTATCTGATACCAATTCTGGTAATTAATCAAAAAATAGACAGAGAAAAACCACTAACAAATCTCTACAACTCTTGCCATCCATTTCAACCATTACCCCCAGGAGACCCTCTTGATATAGACCGCCAAAAAGTGCAGAGACAAGAAAATATTTGAGTAGATTTATGCCGAAAAATTAGAGTAAAAAAAAAGATAAATTATCAACTTTATCCCAGTCATTATAGAGACAACAAAATCAACAGAATTACTCAGACAAAAACAACATCTAAAATCAGAGAAAATATTAGTAGTTTATGTAGCAGCAGATGAACAACATATAGACCCAGAAGATTCCCAAGATATAGATATTTTACTTGCTTTTACCCCTCATTTATTAAAAGATTGATTAGAAAGATATGAACAAGCGATCGCTACTTATAAGAAGCTCTAGAAATTCAATCAGGCCATAACCAGAATTAGCATGAGAAAGACATAGAATAGAAAAATTTATAAAAACATGAATAGGCTATCTTTGCTTATAAAAAAGCCATAGAAATTAATCTTGATTATCATAGTACTTGTACAAACAAAAGCATAAACAAATACCCCAACACAACCCTCATCTCCCCAGAGCAAAAGCATCTTGTCAATAAACTTTTGTGCATTTAAACGACTTATTGTTGTATGCCTCGTTCAGAGAAAAACCCTTCTAAATTAGAAATTCTAAATTCTAAATTCTAACTCTCCTCGATTTTTTATTTATATAGTCATTTTAAATAAGAATGAAACATTTTTTTGCCTGAAATACCTTCATAGCAAGAAATACTTGTCTCAATCTAAAGTGAAACGACTATAGATCCCAAATGTATTCTATAGAAGCAAAAGTGTAAACTGGCCTATACTAAATTAGAACTAGCAGGATCCTCTCTACGGCTAACTCAATATAGAAAGGTATTTAGGAGCCGGACATTGTTAAATCCTATTTGCGGAGCATTTCCGTAGAAAAAAACTCAGTCAGAAATTACTTTTAAATTTTGACTTTTAACTTGCGCGTAGAGCGATATCTCTAATTCCTCTAAAACTAAATAAGCAAAAATTCAATAAAATCTAGCTACACAAAATTCTTGAATCATTATGTCAAACATCAGTATTTTTCAAGCAAAATACCAAGAACTCAAAAACCGTCTTATCCAAATACAAGACTTAGAAGCTGCCTCCTCCCTCCTAAATTGGGACCAAACCACCTATATGCCAACTGGAGGAACTTATGCAAGAGGCCGACAAATAGCCACCCTCAAAGAATTTGCCCATGAAAAACGTACCAGTCCCATCATAGGTCAGCTACTCGAAGACCTCCGTCCTTACGAAAAAAGTCTTCCCTACGACTCTAACGAAGCTAGCCTGATCCGCATTACTCGCCGAGACTATCAGCGTGCTACCCGAATTCCCCCAGAATTTATGGCCAAATTATGCCAACATCAAACTGTCTCCTACGAAACATGGGTAAGAGCAAAATCATTCAAAGACTTCTCTTTAGTGCAACCCTGCTTAGAAAAAACATTAGAGCTAAGTCAAGAACTAGCCAGCTTTTTCCCCTACAAACATATTGCCGATCCCCTTATCGACTTTGTAGACGAAGGTATGACAGTTGCCATTCTTCAGCCTATATTTAGCCAACTACGCCAAAAATTACGACCCATTGTTGAAGCTATTACCTCCGCCCCACCCATGGAGAACTCCTGTCTCTACCAATATTATCCAAAAGAACAACAACTAAAGTTTGGACACATTGTCACCGAACGCATTGGCTTTGACTTTCAACGAGGACGACAAGATGAAACTCCTCACCCTTTTACCTCCAGCTTTTCTATTGGGGATGTTCGTATTACCACCCGTGTTTATGAAGATAACTTTAGCGAAGCCCTATTTAGTACTATTCATGAAGTAGGGCACGCTCTCTATGAACAAGGTATTGATATGGAGTTAGAAGGTACGCCCCTTGCCGGAGGAAGTTCTAATGGCATCCATGAAAGCCAATCTAGATTATGGGAAAATATGGTAGGCCGTAGTCGTGGATTTTGGGAATGTTTTTATCCCCAATTACAAGGAATTTTCCTCAAACAACTTAGCTCTATTTCTATTTCTAAATTTTATCAGGCTATTAATAAGGTCGCAAAATCACCTATCCGTACTAATGCTGATGAAGTAACATATAATCTCCATGTGATGATTAGATTTGATTTAGAGTTAGCTATGTTAGAGGGGAAGTTAGCTGTTCAAGACCTTCCCGAAGCTTGGAATGAACGTTATAAAACAGATTTAGGTATTGTTCCCGCCAACAACAGTGAAGGAGTAATGCAAGATGTACATTGGTATGGTGAAATGATTGGCGGAATGTTTCAAGGCTATACCCTCGGCAATTTAATGGCTGCTCAAATTTATCAGGCAGCAATTAAATATAATCCAGAAGTTACTGTTGCTATTGAACAAGGTCATTTCACTCTTTTGCATGAATGGTTGCAACAAAATATTTATCAACATGGTCGCAAATACACTGCTCATGAATTAATTAATCGAGTGACAGGTAAATCTTTAAGTATTGATCCATTTATTAATTACATTCAAGATAAATATAGTAATATGTATCATCTAAAGGTTCCGAACTCTGCTTGAATAAAAATTTTTTATCCAAACAGGTAATTAAAGCTTCAATGAATATTTTTTTTCTTTAAGTACCTATGCTAAGTTAATTCAACACTAGCTAGCAACACTTTATAATTATCATGTAAATAAAGTTAGCTAATACATCATATTTTTCTAAAAATGGTCCGGATAAATTAGATTCAATCTAGTAATTTAAAATAGTTCATACAGCATTACGCGCAAGGCAAAAATTATACCCAATTCGGGTATAAAAGCAGGTTGATATCAATACAAACAAAAAGGTGCATCTCATTATAGATAAAAAAAAGAGTATCTTCCATCCATTTTAGACTTATATAGCTATCTTTATCACTTTTCCCTTTTTTTTAAAATTTACTCCAACTTTGCTCTTTCTCCTTCTTTCTGTCCCTTTCCTTGCTTCTAAATAGCTGAAGAATTACAAAAATAGTTTCATTGATTTACGGAATATGATAACATAAAATATATAGCTATGCTGATTTTTTAGCTTTAACCAATTGCATATAAATCCTTAATTGCAAACATCAGGAAAGTTATTTAAAGGCAAGAGGTAATAAGTAGAACATAATGATTGGTTTAACCATTAATACCCAATACCAATAGGGGAGGATACCTAACCTCAAAGATTTGTTGAAACAATCAAAGAGCGAAAAAATTAGTCAGTTTTATCATCAAAAATATACTTTTATAGTACTAAGTAAATAGGTTCAGATATTCATAAATACTCAAACTAAGTCAGAGAATAATTTTGGCTTTGAAAGTTTAAATTTTTACTTATGCGTAGCTCTATAACTGTTCCATCTTCCGAAAAAAGTTAATGAAAAGTCATGGCTATTTCCCTAAAAAAAAGAAATAATCATTGCAAGGAAATTATTATGATGCGTATACCTACTATTACTACTCTATTAAGTTTAGTTGCCCTATTTAATTTTACCTCTAACAGAGCAATTGCTTCTGAATCTTTGACAAGAGAAACAGAAGAAAGTTTAATTGAACAATTAAACTCCAATAATTCTATCTTTAGCCAATTAGATAAAATCGAAAGTAAGTGGCAAAAAAGACAGAAAAATAAGAAAATTCTGATTCCTTTGACTCCACAAAATTCTACGTTTTCCAGTAAACCGGCTCAACCTCAACTATTTTCTAAACCTTTTTATTCGGGGGTTCTCCAAAAAACAAAAAATCAAAAGAATATATCACAGGGTTCACGAGGTGCAGAAGTCTGGGCGATACAAAGACGTTTGCAAGCTAGAGGTTTTGACCCTGGCGCCATAGATAGTATATTTGGTGCTCGTACCACAAAAGCAGTAAGAGATTTTCAAAAGTTTGCAAGTTTAACTGTCACAGGTACAGTTGACGAAGCTACTTGGACATCTCTGGCTCAACCCTCATTTTCCTCTCGTCCACCTATTCAAAGACCAAAATCACCAACCCCAAAGCAAAACCAACTAGTCGAAGTAGAAAAGATATTAGCTAAAGGAGACAGGGGATCTAAAGTCAAAACCTTACAAATTAGTCTAAGAACAATGGGTTTTAATCCAGGTCCAATTGATGGAATATTTGGAATGAAAACTACAAGAGCATTGAAGGAATTTCAAAAATCTAAAGGAATTAAAGCTAATGGGATATTTAATCAAAAAACCTGGGAAGTTTTCAGTCAGAAGTAAGAAAAAAGTGACCTAAGTTCAACCTTTTTTCTATGAGAATTTATTGCATATCATACTACAATACCAATTTAATTAATATTTTTTACAGCTTCTTGAATAGGGGAGTAGGGGAGAGAAGTAAACATAAGGGTAATGAACACTAATTGGCTAATAATTATTAAAAAAAGCTATTTCGCCAGTGTTAATTACTTAATAATTTAAGTTTCGCCCAATTTAAGCATTCTTTTTTGAAATTGGTATAGTTTGATCAAAAATATGACTCTTTATCAAGAGCAATCAGTGATTTTTAGATTCGCTGATTGCTTTGTTGTATCTATAGAATGTTGAGTATATTGATCTAAAAACCTGATTCCTTTGGAAATTGCTGTTAGGGAAGCTAAATTAAATAAAAAAAAATTCTATGCCGGCACTTTTAGAGATATTTCTGAAAGGAAAAAAGCAGAAAACACTTTATTCCTGGAACAGGAAAAGTCAGAGAAATTATTGTTAAATATTCTCCCTAAACCTATTGCTGATAAATTGAAAGAAAATCAAGATATAATTGCAGAGGGGTTTGCCGAAGTTACAGTTTTATTTGCAGATTTAGTTGGGTTTACTCAATTGGCAAGTTCTGTTCATCCAGAAAGATTAGTTTATTGGTTAAATGAGATTTTTTCGAGATTTGATTTATTAGCACAAAAGTATGGTTTGGAGAAAATTAAGACTATTGGGGATGCTTATATGGTTGTGGGTGGGTTGCCTATACCAATGGAAAATCATGCTGAGGCGATCGCTCTCATGACTATAGATATGCTCGAGGAATCAGCTGATTTTGCTAATAGAATTCAACAAAACTTTCGTATGCGTATCGGTATTAATACAGGCCCAGTGGTAGCTGGTGTTATTGGACGTAAAAAATTTATATATGATCTATGGGGTGATACTGTAAATCTTACTAGTCGTATGGAGTCTAAAGGTATACCAGGAGTCACCCAAGTGACAGAGGCAACCTATCAAATATTGCAGCACAAATTTTTGTTCAGAGAACGGAGAATTATTGATATTAAGGGTAAGGGGTATATGAAAACTTATTTTTTACAGGGAAAAAAGAGTTATAGCTAAACTCAGAACTCAGAAGTCAAACTCCCCCCATGGACTAAATTTGAGATAATCGATAATGTCCTAACCTCCTGGCGATCGCTATATAATAAAAAATTGGGAGTAAATGCCACAAATCTTGATTTGTGTGTTATATTATATTTACGCGGATGTGGCGGAATTGGTAGACGCGCTAGATTTAGGTTCTAGTTTCGCAAGAAGTGGGGGTTCAAGTCCCTTCATCCGCATTTTTTGGTTGTTAGGTTTTAAGATATAGTTAAAGGTATTCCGTTATCCTTTAGTTTTAAATTTAATAAAAAAGGAACAGCTTTTTTCGTCCAAGACTCAACAGGGGTAAAAGACCTTGCATCTTCTCCAAAACAAATATCCAACATATCAGTATGAATAATTCCCGGGTTAACAGGAATAGCAGCTATTCCAGAAGGTAACTCCTGAGATAATGCGCGAGTCAAACCTTCAATTGCCCACTTAGAAGCACAATAAGGCCCTACTTGTGGAGAAGTAGAACGTCCCCACCCAGAACTAATATTGACAATAATACCACTTCCCCTAGAAATCATAGCTGGCACAAAATGACGTATCACATTTGCCACACCTTTAATATTAATATCAATTAATTGGGAAAATTCCTCACTATCAATTTTCCACACAGGTGCAGGTTGATTAATT
>JAKQYG010000198.1 GCA_023356515.1 Trichodesmium sp. MAG_R04
CACTGAATCACTCATATTCTTTCTCTACTATAGTTTGCTCTTTTTGTCAACCCTATAATATTTTCAGCAAGTATGCAGACTTTGACCACCGAAGCGATCGCTCTCACCTGAATCCTTACAAAATTATTGCTGTTTGCTATTAGTTGCTAAGTTTTTTAATCAGATAGAATTAAAGGAGTAAAAATTAGGAAATAGGGAGTAATAATTAGGTGTTTATTATTTAATTTAAGTTTTGTTCTGATTTGATTAACTTGTGCATATTTTTGGGTCATTTTCTATTTGTTTATATAACCACACTATCATATCGCTTTATGACCTAACTTGTCTACTAAGTCTAAACTTCCTACTCCCTACTCCCTACTATCTAACAATACTTAGAAACATCTTCCTTGCATTCGTCTGCCAAATAAGATAGAGCACGAAAGCGCAAACCAATCAACTGATCATAAACTGGGTTAAGTTTGCACATAGCTGGAATATGGGCTACTTTCTTACCAAAAATCACAACATCCCGCTCAAATGGACATTGAGGCGGAATCATTTTACAAACCATGTGAGCCACTTTTGAGTCATGAATATCCCAGTTATCTAACCAATCTTTAATTGGAGCAAGTATAGTTTTATCATGTTCAGGGTCATGGGGAATAATAGAAGTGCCAGTATCTCCTGTTTCTTCTAGCCAACCTTCTAAATCATCATCTTCCGCTTGTTCCTTAGCTTTTTCCAAATTACGTCGTAGGGCTTCTAAAGCTTTCACCTTTAGTCCTAGAGCGTCACAGTATTTATGAAGTGCTTCATCTTCAGTAATTGAATAAATTCCATCTGCCAAGGCTACCATGACAGCAGTTCTCATAAAATTTTCTGCTACATCAGGGTCATGACCAAGTACCTGAGCTAACTGATCTGGACTAATAGTTTGTAGTTCATTGATTTCAAGTGTCGAAGCAAACTCATCATGACTAAAATGGTCAAATAAATTCTTTTCTGTAGCATCAAGTTTTCCATCTGCATAAGCAATGGTCATTAGTCCTCGTAGCCAAGCAGTAGTTTGTTCTTTATTTAAAGCAGATTTGACAATGTTAGTCATAGCTTAACCTTTGATTAAATATAGTTTTTTTGATTTTTTTCCCATGCTTGATCAAAAATTATTAGCAGGGGAGTCACTATTTATAATTTTAGCTCATTACCTAAAGCTTAAAATACTCAAGCTTTTAATTTATCAGAGGTTGATTTGTTATTTTGGCCTCTTTCCTCACTCAATTTGATGATCTATTATTTATGATTCAGGACTTACTCACGGGCACTAAACGAGGGTGAGGGCGAATGCCTTGCAACATCGAATGCTTCCATTGTTCATTCTTTAAGTATCGCCAAATATTTTACTGATCATTGATAATCCCAACTTGATTAAATCACTTATAATAATTATATTACTCTATCACGAAAATATCTTTGTTTACCAATAAGCAATCAAACAAATATAGCCACCTTACAGCTAAAGAGCGTAAATTTATCTCATTTCCAGCTCAAGTAATGCTAAAACAAAATTTACTAGTTGGTAAAATTCTTGATTTTGGCTGTGGTTTGGGTAACGATGTTAAACTACTACAACAAAAAGGCTTTGATATTACTGGTTATGACCCTTATTATTTTCCCGAATATCCTCAGGGAAAGTTTGATACTATCCTTTGTTTTTATGTCTTAAATGTTTTATTTGAACAAACACAAATCGAAGTTTTGATGGAAGTTTCCCAGTTATTAAATTCGGAAGGGAAAGCTTATTATGCTGTAAGAAGAGGTTTGAAGCGAGAAGGTTTTCGAGAACATTATATACACAAAAAACCAACTTATCAGTGTTTAGTTAATTTACCTTTTAAATCCATTCATACCTATGAATTGTGTGAAATTTATGAATATACTCATTATAACCAGCAAAAAAATTCGGAAAACAAATGCTTATTTTGTAACCCTCGGAAAAATCTACAATTAATTACAGAGTCAGCAAAAGCCTATGCAATACTTGACGGTTATCCAGTAACAAAAGGTCATACATTAATTATACCCAAACTTCACCAGGCAAATTATTTTGAGTTGCCCATTGATCAACAATTAGAATGTTGGTTAATGGTAAATCAGGTACAGAAAATATTATATAAAAAGTATCAACCTGACGGATTTAACGTAGGGATAAACATTAATAAAGCTGGAGGACAAAAAATGATGCATACCAATATTCATGTTATTCCTAGATATCAAAAGAATGACAAAGGAATTAAAGGAGGAATGAGGTTTGTTATCCCAAAGAGAATAGGCAAAGTATAGAACCAATTTGGTATTTTTTGAAGAAAAAGTATATGGTTAGAGTCTGCTAACAAAAGTATTTTTAAAGAGTAAGAATATCAATCTTAACTCCACAACCCCACGGCTTTTTCATTCGCCACCCCACCCATTTCCGGCTAGGCAGCTAGAAACTTTTCATAACAATCTATCGCGCCATTTTTTTTATAAAATTAGACATTTCATAGAGAAAAAAGAGAGAAAATTACCTTAAAAAGTCACAAGTAAGAAGTAAAAAGTAAATCATATTGGTCAATAGGAGTTAATGGTTCAGTAGCAAGCTACAGATTTCATACTAATTTTTATGTTACACATTGAAGTGCGGCATGTGGGATAAAATATCAGTTAAGTGAGATAACAAACTACTCTCTGTATTAGTGCGAGTAAAAGAATTCCAAGTACTCAAATCTTTGCTTGGATATGCACATAACATAGCTCTGGCATCATCACTCAATCCCTGCACTAAAGTAAAATCTGCTCCAGCAATACTAATAATATTATTTAAACTTGCTCCTGTTAAATCAGCACCTCGCAAATCTGCTCCATCCAACTCTACCGCATTAAGTAGAGCATCACGCAAGTTAGCACCTATCAAAAAAGCTCCCTTCATATTGGCCCCACTCAAAGCTACACCTTGCAAATTAGCACCCGTTAAATCTGTACCACTTAGATAAGAACCCCGTAAATTTGCACCGCGTAAGTCAGCACCTCTAAGATAAGCTGTATTTAAGAAAGCTCCACTTAAATTAGCCCCAGGTCCAACTGCTCCTGATTGTTTGTAAGCAAACTCTTCAGGCCAAACAGTATTCCTATCATAGTAAGCTAACTGTAATTTAGCACCTTCTAACTTAGAATTGTTCAAATTAGCATTTTGTAGTTCAGCTCGATTTAAATAAGTATTAGTTAAATCTGCTCCACTCAAGTTCGCACCCTGAAGGTTAATTCCACGTAAATCAGCACCTTTGAGATTTGCTCCACTCAAGTCAGTCTCTCTAAAGTTAGCTCCAATAAGAATAGTATTATTTAACTTGGCTTGTTGTAAATTGCTTTGACTCAGATTAATTTTATAGAGTTCAATTTCACTAATATCTATACCTTGTAAATTACTGCCGATAAGATTTTTATTTTGTTGATAAGTTTGAAGAATTTCTGTTGCTAATTGAAACTGCATTTTGGATCACAGATGATTTAGTATTTACAGTGGACTACATATTGATTTATCCTATTATTTGATGGCTCTAAACTAGATTTTTGTTATTTTTCTTAACTCAAAGTCTGGTAGATGTTAATAAAACTTTAGAGGATGCAAAATGAAATTAAAACTACCAATGACAATGATGGATTTTTTTATCAAAAGTGAAGGAGTATGGTTTTCTCAACGTACAGTTCATCATTTTGATTCTGCTCAAGATGAGTCAGGGGAATCTAATTTAATTGTCAAAGTTTTAACAAAAGATGACCCTAAAGTTATCGAAGTTTGTGAATTACAAAAAATCAATCCTGCTTTAGCAACAGGTGGCGCAAGTTTTAATTGGCAAGATAATTTAGATAATGATGAGGAGCCTAATCCGAATTATGCTGCTATTTTAGTTGATCTTCCTAATCCTGAAACGGGTAGAACTGGAAAATTTTTGCGTAATCGTGGCTATATTGAGGGTATTCCGGTAGTGGATAGATATCATTTTGCTAGTGATGGAGTCTTGACAATTGATACAGAATATGAAAGAAATCAAGGACAAGAGCGTTGTTGGTTTTTGACAAATGATTTTCGAGTCAGAGTTAGTACTGTAAGAATGATGAATGGTGTTAATTTGATGGCTTATTGCTCTGAACGTCGCTGTATTACTCGCAAAGAATTAGAAGAAATTGTTCAAAAAAATGCTGCTAGAAGTTTAGGAAATACAGTAGATTCAGAAGTTATGAGGCACGAACATTAATGATACAGAATATTCTGGGCAAATGATGTACAAGTTTTGAATGATATAATTGCTATCGCCAGGGCATCTTGCCCTAGAGATGTATACCCTATTTTTTGAGGAGTTAGTTTAGATATATAGTCATTCTGATTTAGATTGAGACAAGATTTTCTTGCTGTGAAATGGTTTTAGCTGAAAAAGTATCCCATTCTTATTCGGAATGACTATAGTAGGGGTTGACGACTGTTAACCCCTACTAACAATTTATAGCAGTCGAAGTATAGCACTACGGGTAAGTAAGAAGTCAGAAGTAATCCCTGACTGAATTTCAGCATTTAGTAATGTCCTAACCTTTGCTTCGAGTGCTATATAACTTTATAACTTCATCTTCTCTAGGCAAGTTTTGTTTTTCCTAGATGTCTATTGTTAAAAACAAAGAGTTTTCATAATAGAAACCAGGTGCACAGGTACCTAAGTTCTAATATTTAATAAGAAATAATTTTAAACAAACTTTGTCAAAAAGCTAATACTAAAATCTAACTTTTTGCTACTTCTAACCAACCATCAAATAATTCTTGATGATTAGCGATCCATTCCTCAGCATGATGGCGAATATCAAGATTTTTATTTTCCCCATTTTTAACTTTTTCCTGTTGGATGTTAACATCCTCTATGGGAATTTCAATTTGTTCAAAGAAACGTTTAGCAACTGGGTTAGCCTCCACAAATTTCTTATTAGCTAATATCCTGACATTATCAATGGGAAAACCGAGATTTTTATCCTTCCATGAAGTATCTTTTTCACTGAAATTTTTCATAGTTCCTACTAAAGACGTAAAAGGAACATCCAACCATTCTATATCTTCTCCTTCTCGTAAAACAGAAGAAAACCAATGAGGTTTCCAAGCAAAAAATAGGATTGGTTTTCCTTGACGATAACGAACTAAAGTATCTGCCAACAAAGAAGAATAATCTCCTTGAATTTGCTCAACAGTATCTTCAAGTCCATAAACCTGTAAATGATGATTTATAACTCTTTCGCACATCCAACCAGCAGTACAACCAATTAAATTTGCTAGACCATCACCATCAGAATCAAAAAGTTTAGCAATCTTTGGTTCTTTAAGTTGTGATAAATGAGTAATATTGTATTTATCTGCTGTTTTTTTATCTATCTGATACCCCATAGTAGAATTAGAAATTACAGTTCCTAACCGTTCTAACTTTTCTTCCCCACCGTTATTATCAAAAAATTCTTGATGGCCAGCTGCCCAATGGGTTCCAGCAAAGTCTAAATCTCCATTACTAACAGCTATGTGCATTGCTGGAACATTAAGTTGCTTTTGACCTTTTACCTCATAGCCTAATTTTTCCAGTCCAATATTCACAATTTCTGTGGTAAATATACCATAGGTTTCTAAACCAGAAGTTGGATGTACTACTATTCCTTGCCCTGGCAATAGATCTTCAGTTGACTTAATATTTCTCTGAGGCATTAATTGCCAGCCTGTCATACCAACTAGCAAGGCAAGTAGGATACTTACCCCTAAAGTTGTTTTGTGATGTTTGAAAAACTTACGAGACCGCCACCATCCGATGGGACCGCGGTCTTGCCAGGACTCAATATTACCTTGACTTACACTTTGAGTAATACGGTCAAGCATGATTGCAATTAATACAATACCTAACCCTCCTATTGCAGCTAGTCCCACATTTAAACGGCCTAAACCTTGCAATACCATTTGTCCTAATCCCTCTACTCCAATCATTGAGGTGACAACTGACATTGATAAAGCTAATAAAATGGCTTGGTTGATCCCAGCAAGTATAGTAGGTAAAGCTAAAGGAACTTGTACTTCTAATAATACTTGTTGGGGAGTTGAACCAAAAGCAAGTGCCGCCTCTACCGCTTCTGAAGATACTTGCCTAATGCCCAGGTTGGTTAGACGAATTAGAGGTGGAACAGCAAAAACAAAAGTCGCTATTATACCAGAAATTTCCCCAATTCCAAACAGCATTACTACAGGTACCAGGTAAACGAAGGTTGGAAGAGTTTGCATTACATCTAGCAGAGGTCGCAATATTCTATTAAAGCGATCGCTAATCGCACAAGCAATACCTAAAGGAATCCCGATAACCATACAGAATATCACAGCAGTTAATATTAAAGATAGGGAAACCATTGCTGCTGCCCAAGCGCCAGAAAAACCAATGATACAAAGAGCAAGAAAACTGTAAATCGCTGTTTTTCTACCTGCTAATTGCCAGATCAGCAAACTGATGATGATCAGAAAAATTAAGGGGGGAATTGCGAGAAAAGTCGATTCTACTATTTCTAGAGTTACGCTAATTGGTGAGCTAATAGCTTGAAATACAGGCCGAAAGTTGTTTACCAGAAAATCAACTAAATTATTAATCCATTTTTCTATGGGTAAAGTATAAGATTGGAAGGGATTCAATAAATTGTCTAGTCCTTCTTGAGTTTCAACTATAAAGTAATAAGATAAATAATTCAAAATAAACACAATTAATTAGCTCCTGTAATATTGGCAGGACTTACGCAAATTCACCTTGAAAACGCTATGTGTAGGTGCGAATGGCACTCGCCCTCACCCTCGTGTAGTGACCGTGGATAAGTCCTGATAGGTTTAATCCAAATGTTAATTTTGTTGCCCCAAAGTTGTCAGTACATCGACTGCTTCTACCATACCTTGAAATTCTTTTTTGTCATTAACCACCACCAAGGGAAAACCCTGTTTGTAAAGGTCAAAAATATCCTCTAGGCAAGTAGAACTATCAACTGTTGGAAAATCAGTTTCCATTCTCGCCATAATATCCTCTTTTCCCTGTTTGAGACTCTCTTCCAAATATTGTCTTTTCACCAAACCAACAGGTTTATTGTACTCATCGACTATATACAGAACTTCGAGGTTATGATTTGACATTTGCTTTAACCCAGAGCTAACAGAATCTTGCCCAATTCTCAAGGAAGCTCTTTTACTAATAACTGACCCTACCGTAATAACCTGGGCTGAATTTACTTCTTCAGTAAAAGCCTTAATATAATCATTTTTAGGATTAGTAACTAATTCTTCAGGACTTCCCAATTGGACAATTGCACCATCTTTCATCACCGCAATGCGATCGCCCAACTTCAAACCT
>JAKQYG010000199.1 GCA_023356515.1 Trichodesmium sp. MAG_R04
CAATAATTTGGGCGATGGGGAATCTTCCGAACAACTAGATGCTTTATTGGAACCAGTTGATTATTCCCAGTCCTTTCAAATTTTAAATCAGAAGTTAGAACAATCTACTCAATTTTTATCCAGTTTATTACAATGAAAGGAATTAATCTCAGTAATTTAAAATTATACCAAGTTTGAGAAAGTTATGGAAGAGTAGGAAAATTCTGTAACCGCTTCTTAATCTAAAATCATGAATAAATCAAGGCCAATAGCTTTTTTCTTACCAGATTTTAGAATAGTTTTTTTTTGGGAGAGTTGTTATAAATTTAGCTAAGGAAATTTCGTAGGCATTCAGCTATTTTTGTCAAGATTACTTTATTGAACCGTAGAACCAATTCCAAATATTCTCTGCCAACTCAATTCTATCTCCCTATTAGTTGACTGATTATTTACTCGCCACCTTAACAAATTATTTCCAGACTGCCCAACAATTTTACTATCTATTCCTAAAGCTTTCCGAGGTGCAATAGTCCCCAAATTAATTCCCGTCTCAGCACCACAAATTTTCCACTTCATTAAATTCTTAACCCCCACTAATAATGACAAGGTTGTTCCTGCTAATGTTCCATCTTGTAATCTAACTGTACCATTTGTAACTTCTATTTCTCTAGTATCCCAAGGGTAAATTCCATCAGGTAATCCCAAGGGTGCTAAAGCATCACTGACCAAAAATATTCCTTGCTGATATTGACTAGCTTTTAACAAAATTTCGATCATTGTTGAACAGACATGCTGACCATCAGCAATTAAACCACACATAACCTCAGGATTTGTAATTGCTGCTCCTAACAATCCTGGTTTTCGATGATGTAAACTTGCCATGGCGTTGAAGCCATGAGTTACCATTGAAGCTCCTAATCTAAAGGCTGTTTCTGCTTGATTTGCTGTAGCCTGAGAATGCCCTAAGCTAACTGTTATTCCTAGATTTGTTAAGTAAGGAATTATTGTTTCTGTACTGTCTAATTCCGGTGCTAAAGTAATAATTTTGACTGTCTGACTATAATCGCCGATTACTTGTTTAACATTTTCGATGGTTAATGGTAATAAATATTTCTTGGGATGAGCACCCCTTTTTTCTGGATGCAAAAAAGGGCCCTCTAAATGTACACCCCAAATTTTAGCTGTTTGTGGTTCTTGGGGTTGTGAGGCCAAATAGTCGAAGATTTGGAGCGATCGCTGAATATTATCTATAGAAGTTGTGACAATAGTGGGTAAAAAAGCATCTATTCCCTGCCGCCATAAATATTGACAAATTTCATGTATTTTAGTTATTGAAGTTTCATCTACTTCCGGAAAAGGTAAACCTAAAGCACCATTAATTTGTAAATCAACCCCACCGAGAGAAACCCAGTCTTGTTCCACATCAATAATGGCAGATTTGGTAGGCCAAAATTCTTCGCTTTGAGGGATAATTTCCTCTATATTGCCAGTAGAATTAATAAAAATTTGCTGTAGGTTTTGATAACCGGGGACTTTAGCATTAATAATTTTAGTGGTTAAATTCACGAGTTTAAATTCCAAGTTATATGCAGCAGGTTTCAGGCAAATGATGAAAATCATGTAGTGCGAGCATCTGGCCCGCGTAAATGTACCTCAGAAAAAAGGAAAGCCCTATATGAATGCCATAGTCGGAATTATAATGGGCAGTGACTCAGATTTGCCCACAATGAAAGAAGCGATCGCCATTTGTGAAGAATTTAACATACCCTCGGAAGTCGCCATCGTATCGGCCCACCGCACACCCGAAAGAATGTTTGAATATGCACAAACTGCCCATAAAAGAGGGTTAAAAATCATCATTGCCGGAGCAGGAGGAGCAGCACATCTACCAGGAATGGTCGCATCTTTAACGCCACTCCCAGTCATAGGGGTGCCAGTACAAAGCAAAACTTTGCAAGGAGTAGACTCCTTATATTCTATAGTGCAAATGCCAGGGGGAATACCAGTTGCCACAGTAGCGATCGGCAACGCCAAAAACGCTGGCTTATTAGCAGTTCAAATTTTAGCATCCCACAAACCAGAATTATTAGAACAAGTGCAGAAGTACCGCCAGGCCTTATCTAAATCAGTAATGGATAAACAAAATAAGCTAGATAAACTTGGATATCAAGAATATTTAATATAAACTTAACTATTACATAAACATTTTTAGGTGAAAAACTGACAAACACTTGCTATTCTAGCTGACAGAAACTTTTGTAGAAGTGCTATTTATAAAACCAATAGATAAAAAATAGTAGTAATTGATACGAAAAGTTAACATAGCAATCAAATCCTATTTTAGGCATGTCAAAAATCTTGCTGCTTTTTGAGAATAGTTTCGCATAATTGACTAGTTATAGCAAATTCCAAGTATACGCAGTACAGATATTAAAAATTAAATGTTAATGTCCCCTGTGTGGGGATCTTGCCCGCGATAGGTGTACCTCACCAAGGTGAAATAAGCTGTAAGTAATACTTTTGGAGTTTATTTCTAATTTTTAAATTATTACAACCAATTAAGGATTGCTAGGTAAAAACTAGTGTTATGTTTTTCAAATTTGTAGTCCAACTAGTTAAATTGGCCTTAAAAATGAAATCTAAATTAAAGTTTAGAAGCAACAAAACAAAAAATAGACGGTCATTATCAGCAAAATATAACCGTTTTTTAGAACCGACGGGATTGACAAATCAATTACGTTGGACAAAGTGGTTTTCCCCCACTACATTAGCTTGCATACCTCTATTCTGTCTAATTATCGCTTTGTGGGCAGGAGCAGCAAATGCCCAAGACCAAGAGTTAACCCCAGAATATGTAAAAGGGGTTTTAGATGCGATCTGGATTTTGGTAGCTTCAGTCCTTGTGATTTTTATGAATGCTGGTTTCGGAATGTTAGAAACTGGATTCTGCCGTCAGAAAAATGCAGTTAACATCTTATCAAAAAACCTAATTGTATTTGCTATAGCTACCCTGGCATTTTGGTCTATAGGATTTTCTATAATGTTTGCTGGAGAAAATCCTTTCATTGGTGGTGGTAGTTTGTTCCTCACCGGAGAACCGGGTACTTATGGACTAGATCCCTTTCCCGCTGGTTTGCCTCTACCTGTGTTCTTTCTTTTCCAAGCAGCTTTTGCTGGAACAGCGGCCACTATTGTTTCTGGAGCTGTAGCTGAAAGAGTAGAGTTTTCAGCATTTTTACTGTTTAGCTTATTAATTACTGCTATTTCATACCCTATTACTGGACATTGGGTCTGGGGACGTGGTGGTTGGCTAGGTGAAATGGGTTTCCAAGACTTTGCCGGTTCAACAGTAGTTCACTCCGTTGGTGGTTGGGCAGCACTAGTAGGAGCATATCTACTTGGACCTCGTAGAGGCAAATATGGTGAAAATAATCAACCCAGAGCTATTCCTGGCCATAATATGGGTTTTGCTACCTTAGGCTGTTTAATTCTTTGGATCGGTTGGTTTGGCTTTAACCCTGGTTCTCAACTTGCAGCAGATGAAAATGTAGTTTATATTGCCTTAACTACAAACTTAGCAGCAGCAACAGGAGGAGCTACCGCAACTATTACATCTTGGTTAAGAGATAAGAAACCAGACCTTTCAATGATTATTAACGGAGTTTTGGCTGGGTTAGTTGGGATTACTGCAAGTTGTAATGGGGTATCTTATTTAGAAGCAGTAATTATCGGTGCTATTGCTGGTATAGTTGTTGTTTTCTCCGTTTCCTTATTTGACAAGTTGAGCATTGATGACCCTGTAGGGGCAATATCAGTTCACTTGATATGTGGGGCTTGGGGAACTTTAGCTGTTGGTATTTTTGTCGAAGGTGCTGATATCTTAACCCAGGTTATAGGTATTATTTCCATTGGATTGTTTACAGTTATACTATCCACTATTTTCTGGCTAGCTTTGAAGGCTACTATTGGTATTCGTGTTCATCCAGAGCAAGAATATCAGGGTTTGGATATTTCTGAACATGGTATGGAAGCTTATAATGGCTTTGTGACAGAACCTGATTCTATTGGAACTGGTGTTTCTCGCGATAATTATCAGTAAAATAGTCAGAATGCCTAAAGAGAGTAAATCTCAGAGGGAAAGTTCTATGAAGCAGAAAGCCCTTAACAGTGATGCTAAGGAATCTTGCCCTGTCTCGTAAGAGCAGCGTTGGGGGGATATCAAGAAGTCTATATGTCTTGTTGCTCTCAGCAAGACAATGCCTACAACAGCCATCACTTTAATTAGTGATGCAACACGGACTCAAGGTTTATGAATTGTGGGGTAGGTTAAATGTTGCAGTAATTGAATTTAGCTACGGTGTTTACTTTCTCTAGAGATCTTCCAAGATGGGTTTGGTGTTCTTTGGCTGCGAATGGGCTACTTTCATTGATAGTGGCCATGCTAATTGTAACTAATTACAAGTTGCCAAAAGATACTCAAGTAAGTGCTACAATCACATCCACTACTGCTAACAGTCTTAAATCTAATAGACCAAGCCCACTATTTGGGAAGCCTCGAACAAAACTTCTGATTATTGGCAGAAACCATAAATGGACTTATGAACAATGGGTGGAACAGTTGCAGCGAGAGGCGATCGCTGCAGCTAATAACCGCCCCGACCGTCTAACTATTTTAGTAGGAGATTCTTTGAGCCTTTGGTTTCCCTCAAAACTTCTTCCCTGGGATAGAAATTGGTTAAATCAAGGAATTTCTGGAGAAACAACGGTCGGTCTATTGAAGAGATTATATTTATTTGATAGTACCAGGCCAGAAACAATTTTTGTGATGATTGGGATTAATGATTTGTTACATGGAGTGGATAATAGGACTATTCTGGCCAATCAAAGAAGAATTATTAGTCAATTACGAACTGTTCATCCTGGGAGTCAAATAGTTGTCCAATCTATTTTGCCCCACAGTGGTGAGTCGGCTACTTGGGAAGGTCGCGATCGCCTCCGGAAACTACCCAATAGTCGCATCAGAAAAATCAATCGTAGTCTGAAAACTTTAGCTGATAATGAAGGGGCCTTCTATTTAAATCTTTTTCCGCTATTTACAGATGCTCAAGGTTTTCTCCGATCTGAACTGAGTACTGATGGCCTACACCTGAATGATAAAGGTTATCAAGTTTGGAGTGCAGCAATTCAAATGTATAGCAAAATTAGACTGGAACAGCCATAGTTATTAGTGAATATACTATTACTAGATGGTTTTAAATTTAAAACTGTTATGACTTAGTTGTAAAACTGATGGTTATTATGTAACTTTATCCTTGAAATAAAGATGAAATATTTTTTGGTAATAAGTGATGGAGAATCAATTCCAATTCTTCTTACTTAAAACAGAATGGCGAATTATTATTCAAAGCTAATGTTGTTGCCCATAAAAACTTGAATATTAAGGGGTCAACAAAAATATGATTAAGCAAATCAATCAATGATATGACTTGGTTTCATTTGCAGGTTATTTTTATCTATTCTTGCTGTCAAAACTAAAAATGCTAGAGAGTATATTACTATATTTACTAAGCTAAAAAGCACTATAAGATAAAAGAAATTTAAGTAAAGTCTAATAAAAAAAAATAATGGACACAAAAGCTTTTACCAGGGCACTAAAAAAATCTGAGAATTATAACCGTAAAGGATTTGGTCATGCAGAAGAAGTAGCTACAGTGATGCAGTCTGCTTATCGAAGTAATCTAATCCAAGAAATTATAGATAATAACTATACCCTACAAAAAGGCTATATTACCATTAAACTTGCAAAAGCTTTTGGTTTTTGTTGGGGTGTGGAAAGGTCTGTCGCAATGGCTTACGAAACCCGTCAGCATTTCCCCAGCCAACAAATTTGGATTACTTACGAATTAATTCATAATCCTTCTGTAAATCAGGATATGAGGGATATAGAAATTAAGTTTATTCCTGTAATTGATGGGAAAAAAGATTTTTCTGTAGTTGGAAATAATGATGTAGTAATCTTACCTGCTTTTGGTGCAAGTGTTCAGGAAATGCAGATTTTAAAGGATAAAAATTGTCAAATTGTTGATACTACTTGTCCTTGGGTTGCTAAAGTTTGGAATAGTGTAGAAAAACATAAAAAGAAAAAATTTACTTCTATTATTCATGGCAAATATAGTCACGCAGAAACTATTGCTACTAGCTCTTTTGCTGATAAATATTTGATAGTTCTTAATATGTCACAAGCGGAATATGTTTGTAATTATATTCTGAATGGTGGCAACAGTGATGAATTTTTAGCTAAGTTTAAGCAGGCTTATTCTAAAGGTTTTAATCCTGATTTGGATTTAGAACAAGTTGGTATTGCTAATCAAACTACTATGCTAAAAACTGGAACTGAAGAAATAGGAAAGTTGTTTGAGCGAACAATGATGAAAAAGTATGGACCGGATAAATTAAATGAGCATTATCAAAACTTTAATACTATTTGTGATGCTACTCAAGAGCGGCAAAATGCAATGGGAGGTTTATTTGATGAAAGGTTAGATTTAATGGTAGTAATAGGAGGTTTTAATTCTTCTAATACGACTCATTTGCAAGAAATGGCTATAGAAAATAAGGTTCCTTCCTATCATATTGATGGTGCTCAAAGAATTTTATCTGGGAATAGAATTGAACATAAACCTTTAGGAAGTGAGATAAAAATATCGAAGGGTTGGTTACCTGAAGGTCGGGTAGTTGTGGGTGTGACTTCTGGTGCTTCAACTCCAGATAAAGCTGTTGAAGATACTATTAATAAGATTTTGGCAATGAAGTTGGTTGTTGTGAATTAATGGCTTTGCTAAATTGAGCTATAAATTTCTAGATTTTCTAGCCAGGAGCATCTCAGTGGGATACTCTTAAGTATTGTCCATTGACTATTGCCCCAAACCCCCATACCAAAAAGCGGTAAAATTTTAGACACAAATAAACAGTTTCCAGACTAGATTTAAACTAAAATAAGTTGTCTTATCCTCTTGTTTTATATCTAATAATAATCGTCTTTTTAGTGACTGTATGGCATTCAACAAGTCTGATGTTGATAACTCCAAAATTTTGTCAATTTGATGCAAAGTAACTGGTTTATCTGTTTGAGCAAGTTGAATTATTACTGCTTTTTCATTCTGAGTTATTCGTTGAAAAATTTTATCTAATTCTGCTACTAAAGACTCACTTAAAATTACTTTTTCCCATTGCAAAAATTTAGCAACACTATTGTCAAATAATTATTGAATTATGGTGCCAGTAAATTCTATCCAACGAGGGTTACCTTGATAGATGTTAATTAAATTTTCCCAAGTTTCTTCGTCTGATAATTTATGGTTTTGGAGAATTTGTTTTGCTGCTAA
>JAKQYG010000002.1 GCA_023356515.1 Trichodesmium sp. MAG_R04
AAGTCTCCTTCAGAGTGTTAGTAACTCCAGGATTATAAGGGTTAATTATTTCTAGAGATTGAATGATATTTTGATTATTATAGACTATGGCATTAAGAAAGCTAATCAGAATATTTTTACTATGAATAGAACCAAAGATTTTTTTAAAGGCAAAGTCGGTTTTGGGGCTGATAAATTTCATGGTTATATATGATTTTGCTGAACTGGTATAATTTATAGTACACTATTTAATGTTAATTAGGAAGATATCTCTGGCAATGGGGTCATTGCTGCTGATATTATCTTGGTTAATTGTTGTTGATTGAGAGTATTTTTTTCAGGATTGAGATACTATTTTTGAATAGGTTTATCTTTGAGTTTTTATGGGTAATTAAAAAGATTAAATCAGTTTAAAGAGCGTATTTTTGCTATTAGTTATGATGATTTTGTTGTTCAGGCGTTGGTGGAACCTAGCAGCGGCTATATCGCTTAAAAAATTATAGCGATCGCTATATTTGACATATGCTACTATATATAGATATGCGAAAAAAAATAAACTAAAAAGTCGCCCTGGAAGGGCGAGGCTTGAGACCCATTTTTTCGGTCAAACTATCAAAAAAACTCTAATGGGAGAAATTTTGGAATTCTAGATTAACTTAACAACACGCAAGCCAAACATCAGAACCGCAGCTACACCTAAAGCAACAACAAAAATACCAAAAAAAGCAATAATTCCTTCAACAGTCATTAAATTTTCTCCAAAATGGCTAATAAAATTATAAAATTAAGTTTAACATCTAATATTCACAATAGCAAAGTCCTCAACGACTCATGGCATCCATAACCGTTCAACTTCCGCAAAAATCCTATGAAATAGCGATCGCTCCAGGTAACCTCGACCAACTTGGCCCAAAAATGTCACCCCTCAACCTGGGTAAAAAGGTCTTGCTAATTTCTAACCCAGAAATATTTGCTCATTATGGCGAAAAAGCGATCATCTCACTCCAAGAGACAGGTTTTGATGTTTCTCGCTGCATTCTGCCACGAGGAGAGGAATACAAAACTCCCCAAACTCTTCACAATATTTATGATGCAGCATTAGCAAACCGTCTCGAACGCTCTTCCACAATGGTCGCTCTTGGTGGTGGAGTGGTTGGAGATATGACTGGGTTTGCTGCAGCAACTTGGTTGCGCGGTTTAAACGTAGTGCAAGTTCCTACTTCTCTTTTGGCGATGGTCGATGCTGCTATTGGTGGAAAAACAGGAGTTAATCATCCTCAAGGCAAAAATCTCATCGGCGCTTTCCATCAACCACAGTTAGTATTAATTGACCCAGAAGTACTCAAAACTTTACCCGTGCGAGAATTTCGAGGAGGGATGGCAGAAGTTATCAAATATGGAGTAATATGGGATGCCGAACTATTTGCTCAGATGGAGAATAGTCAGAGTCTTGATGAAATTAACAACTTAACACCAGGGCTATTAGACGAAATCTTGATTAGGTCTTGCCAAAGTAAAGCAGATGTGGTATCAAAAGATGAGAAAGAGTCTGGTTTAAGAGCAATTTTGAATTATGGTCACACCATAGGTCATGCAGTGGAAAGTTTGACAGGTTATACCATGGTGACTCATGGTGAAGCCGTAGGTATTGGAATGGTGGCAGCAAGTCAGTTAGCAGTAGAGTTAGGAATGTGGGATAAACAGAGCGATCGTCGTCAGTTAGCCTTGATAGAAAAAGCTAGTTTGCTGACAAAACTGCCGAGTGGGTTAGATATTGAGGAGATTTTAGTTTCTTTGCAGACTGACAAAAAAGTAAAAGCAGGTAAAGTACGGTTTGTGTTACCGACGGGAATAGGAGTAGTGACAGTGACAGATAAAGTGAGTGCAGATGTATTGAAGGAAGTGTTAGCGGGGATGGGTTAATTCAGTTATCAGTTATCAGTAATGACTTGCGAAAAAAGTTTAGGGGTTTGGTATCTAAACCAGATTTTATCTTGACTTGAGAAACCAAATCAGGACTTACGCAACGGCACTATTTATAGTAGCAATATCTTGAAAATGATGATTTTTACCCTATATATAGCGGTACTGCGTAAGTTCTTATGATTTTGTTTTTCTATACTACATTTTTCGGATGTAACAATAACAATATGATAACCTCTAATTTTACCAAGCATGGCAAAACTGCAACCTGTATTACCACTAGAAGAACAAACAATTACATCCCCTCGCTTCAATTGACCTTGTGCTTCTGCAACATCCAAAATGTAACGTGCCATTCGATCCTTAAGACTGAAACTTGGATTCATAAACTCGCATTTTGCATAAAGGTATATATAGTTTTTATTGACTAGCTTAGTTAAATCAATTAAAGGGGTATCTCCAATCAGATCGAGAAATATTGGAACTTTCATCATTATCTATCCCATAAACAAAATAGCTCATGTTTGACCAAAGAAATAGGGTCAATAGGTTCCCCTTTCAAAGGTATAAAAATGAAAATTCTGCATTTCAGGCTTCTCTATTACTAGATGTAATCAGTAATTGATAACTGAAATAATGTCACTTAATTCAGATATTATGGTAGACATAAAGCCAAAATTCCTCAAACACTTTAATCTCATTACTTTCCTGAGAAAGATTATTCTCTATCCAAGTAGAAATTATCTCAGGCTTCAACATCCACAAACCAACTAGCTGATTTTTTTTGACCACATCAATATATAGATCCCTGGGAAGTTTTATCTGTTCACCATAACAACTGACAGAAAGAGTCATTCCTGATGAAGTCGCATTATTAAATCGACGACTAGGGCGAGGTTCTGCAAAAATATTTGCCCAATAACTAGAGGCAATATCTGGTAATGGGTAAGAATTTGCAGATCTAACTGTTCTCTCGGCAACTACAATTACCCCATTCTTTTTGAGTAATGGCTGCAAATGTGAAAGTGTAATTTCCTTTTCAAAGTAATGATAGGCTGATTTCACCAAAATAATATCCACCGTTGCATTAGCAGTTTGATCCAACAAGTCTGATATCTCACAACATTGGAACTTAATTTGAGAATTTGGTATTTTTTCTCTAGCTAAGGTAATTAAACTTGAATCAATATCCACACCAATAATTTCTGCCTTGCCAAAGTTGGCTTTCAAGGCTAAAGTAGATAATCCAACACCACAGGCTAAATCCCAGATAGTTCCAGGAGTAAAATTCAATAGAGATTGTAAAACTCTAATTAGTCTTTCATCATAGCTTTGAAAGAGTAAAAAAAATTTATAGTAGGTGTCAGCATCAAACTGATTTATTGTCTTTTCCAAGAAACTATCTCCTTTTAATATTCAGGACTTACGCAAAGGCACTAATTTCTGTTGATTCGGAAACGGGGGCTAGAAAAAAGAAATTCATACCTTTTATCATGACTTAAGTACAAATATTTTCGGTCTGTACCTTCCCCTTTCCTATTTATTTGACCTAATATTTGGCCATTCACCGTAAAAAATGTTATAAATTTTTTCGATTAGCCCTAAGCCTCCATAATCAATGGCAAAAATTCTTTTATCAAATATAATTTTTAGCAAACTCACCCATGAATTAGAACCACAACCCTTGAATAGGTGGTTGTTTAATTTATCTATTACTTAGATAAATAAATATTTCATCAGAAGGGTCTTAAAAAAGTTGGTTTCAAATCTCAGTTGTTTTATACTACACTAATATTACAGATATGTCTAGCTAAAAATCAAGGAGAAAAAAATTATGCAAACAATTCCCAAAACCTCAACTACTGAGATGGAAGTTACTAGCATTCGTTTAGAAAAGGAGTTAAAAGATAGACTCAAAAAACTGGCTTATAATAAAGGCTATCAAGCTCTAATTCGAGATATCCTCTGGACTTATGTCGAGCAAAAGTCGGGGGATTATCGGGTAAAATTTTCTAATTCCGATATTCGAGCAAGTCTACCTGCAACAGCTCAACAAGAAGAACGATGTGTACTTACTGGTAAAGTGATACGACCAAGTGAAGCGATGTTATTTGGACTTACGACTAATGGTGATATGGTACCCCTCAGCATAGATAGTATGAAAGATTAACTATAGTTAACCATTGTTGACATTCTTCCAGGCTTAAAGGTGCGGGGATATCTAAGCTAATACTTATTTAAAATGGGTATTAGTTAGTTAGAATTTAGAATTTAGAATTCATAATTTAGAAGTAGTTTTTTCTCTGAACGAAGCATACAACAATAAGTCCTTTAAATGCACAAAAGCTTATATCTTTGGTTGATTTTATTCAACAGTGTGTCCAGCAGAAGTAACTACTTGTTTAATGGAGTCTTCAGATGCTTTAGTTTCTACTGCAACTATCTTTTGCTCCACATTTACTTGGACATTAGCTTCTGAATCGTAATCTTTTATTGCTTTAGTAATAGTATCTGCACATCCACTACAAGCAATAGATGGAACTTTTAGTTGCATCGCCATATTAAAAAATTAGTTATTTGACATAATCCCTCGTCCAAAAGAACAAAGAATTATATGACAATATAATATATGTATTCAAAAAAAACAACTACAAGGGATAGCTTTCTAGGGAGGGTAAAAACCGTCAATAATATCTATGTATTGACAGACGACTAGTCCTTATAACTAAAAAAAAATCTGGTTCTAACGTAAGTCCTTCGTAAATTAATGGGGTTCAATGTTCCATTAATTTAGCGAAAATTCATCTGACTCACATTTCACAGCTATAGTTTTCTACAAAGCTATAGCAATGCTATCCGATTTTTGAAAGAGATGGGCAGTTAAAAGGCAGAAGCCAGAAACCTCGATGAACAGGAGTTAGAGCTATTTTTTAAGAAAGCATGTGATTTTACATAATGATTGGGAATCGCTATAAGCTTTTGTGCATTTAAACGACTTATTATTGTATGTCTTGTTCAGAAAAAAACCTTATAAATTAAAAATTATAAGTTCTAGCTTACTAATACGCATTTTAAATGAGTATTAACTAATCCCTAGTCCCTAATAGGTAAAAAATACTCTTTATCTGTTTTTGTAGAAAGCATATTTTTGCAAGGGTTTAAATTCTAGAAACTACAAAAAATTATATTTAACTATAAAGATAACTTACATATTCTCCGTAACCATTGTAAAGTAAAGTTGGGCGTTTTTCCCAAGACCAACTAGCACCTTCACTGACTATTCTTTCCATTGCTTGTGACCATCGAGGATGGGGAACTTCAGGATTAACATTTGCTTCAAAACCATATTCATTTGGAATCAAAGTATTCCAAAATGTTGCAGGTCTTTGTTCTAAGAATTCAATTTTGACAATAGACTTTGCCCCCTTAAAACCGTACTTCCAAGGAATAACTTCTCTTAAAGGTGCCCCATTTTGTTTCGGCAACGATTTATCATACATTCCCATAGCAAAAAAGGCTAATTCATTAGCCATTTCATCTATTCTTAAACCTTCCGTATAAGGCCAAGGATAACCATTTGCCCAAAAACCTGGACCTTTAGTAATTTCTGGGTCATAAAAAGATGTAAAACGAACATATTTCGCTTTGGATGTTGGTTCTACATCAGCTATTAATAACTTCATAGGAAAACCAATCCAAGGTATTACCATTGCCCAGGCTTCAACACACCGAAATCGATATATTCTTTCTTCGAGGGGAAACTTTTTTTGTAGTTCATCTATATCATAAATACGAGCATTTTTGACTAAACCAGTAACTTCAACTTTCCAATTTTCGGTTGGTAAAGTTTGGGCATTTTCCCAAATAGATTTATTACCACCAAATTCATAAAAATTGTTATATTTTGTGGCTAAAGTTTTATCAGTTATTGGTCTTTGAACTTGAGCAAAGTTGGGATTAGGTGCAAAATTGCTAATATTTGGTAAAGTCACTGCTCCAGAAATTGGAGATATTGTTGAGTTATTATCACAACTTGTAAGAGTAGATAAAGCAGTAGCACTTATACCAACACCGATTAAATGTTTCATAAACTGACGGCGGTTTAAATAAACTTTTTCTGGTGTAGTTTCTTTTTCAGAAATTTCCCAAGGTTTTTTGATTCGGATTAGGGGCATAATTAATTTTTAGTTGCTATAAGTTGAAACTGAAATACCGAAAAATTCTTACTTTTTACCTAGTTTATAATATGTAACGTTTCTCCCTATTGGTGAAATGATAAATGTCTAAGCATAGACTCAAACATATCACCATAAATTGTATCACAATAAATATTGTACAATTTGGTTAGGTATTAAGCAAAACTTAACTACAAAAACCTATGCTATACGATAGTTCTTTTTTTGGTAGTCCTGCCTATAGCCATCCTAAATTATTATGTAAAATTACAAACTTTCTTAAAAAATAGCTCCAAACTCCTGCTTATTCTACCTTTTACCTTCTAGCCGCCCATCTCTCTCATGAATCAGATAGGATTATTATAGTAATGGCCAAAATATATAATCGCATTAATCATCACAACCAAAATCCAGAAGATGCTGACCAAAAAATTATCAGTCAAAATGAGATAATAGGGGTAATGTCTAAATGTCCACCTATACTCAAAGAACGCTACCAAGGTATCAAACCCTTAGGTGAAAGGGTATGGAATCATACATTTCTCGCTATTGACCAGAATAAACCTTCTAAGCCGCTGTGTATTATCAAAGAGTTTGTCAACTCGGACAACAGAAAAGACCTCATTTCTCAGGGTCAAGAAGTTGTTCCAACATTTTTTAGCTGTGACCTAGTACAGCTAGACAAAATTGGCAAACATCCCCAGATTCCAGAACTATTAGCATCTGTAGAACATGATGGCCACCGTTATTTAGTACAAGAATATATTGAAGGCTCTAATCTGGCCACAGAACTTATAGAACATGGTGTCTTTGGTGAAAGTCAAATTTTGCAAATATTGAGTCAATTATTACCAGTTTTGGAGTTTATCCACGACCATCACTTGATTCATGGAGATATTAAACCAGAAAATATCATTTGTCGCACAAAACAAGGAACAAATACTGAGGAATTTGTTTTAGTTGATTTTGGGGTAACTATCTGCGCTACTGAAAATTTATTATCAATAGGAAGTATTAATGGTTCTGCTGAATATGCTGCCCCAGAACAAACACAGGGAAAAGTATACCCTAACAGTGACATATATAGTTTAGGTACAACTTGTCTGCATCTATTAACAATGGTTTCATCCTTTGAACTGTTTGATATTAAAGCAGAAAAGTGGGTATGGCGAGATTATTTGAAACATCCTATAAGTAGATATCTTGGTCGTATCTTAGATAAAATGGTGCAACGAGACCATCGTCAAAGATATCAATCTGTAGCAGAAATTATTAAAGACATCAAGTATGGACTTACACCAGTAGATGTTATACTGCAAAAACAAAATTGGAATATAACTATTTGGGGAGCAGTAGCGATCGCTTTCATCTCATTAGTTATTAGTTCTCGTGTACCATCTCCTAAACCTCAGCCATCATTTTCTTCATCCTCCAAAACTACGACTATTCCTAATCAGAAGCGAAATTTCCCCCAAGCAAAAATAGAGGAGGAGTATGCAACTAAACTTCCGTTACTAAAAACAAATACAGGAATAAAAGACCTGCTTTCTCCACTGCAAACTTTGGCAACAACTTCTGGTCCAGTGTGGTCGATCGCAACTAACCCTGATGGTGATATTGTTGCTAGTGGTGGTACAGATGGGAGTATTCAACTATTGTATTTGCACAGCGGGCAAAATTTTGGTAAATTATCAGGACATGAGGGACCCGTATGGTCTGTTGCTATTAGTCCAGATGGTGGTACTCTCGTTAGTGCTAGTAGTGATAGAACGGTAAAAATTTGGAATCTAGATACTCGTAGATTGAAAAATACTTTGTCTGGTCATCTTAAAGATGTTTTCTCTGTAGCTATTAGCCCAGACGGCAATATTATCGCAAGTGTCAGTAAAGATAAAACTATTAGACTGTGGGATATCCATAGTGGTCTACCGTTACATATTCTTGATGAACATTCAGATGAAGTTCAGTCTGTTGCTTTCAGTTCTGATGGCAAAACCTTAGCTAGTGGTAGCAATGATGGTACTGTTAAACTATGGAATTGGCGTGATGGTAGACTGCGGCACACGCTAAAGGGACACCAGAAACCTGTGTGGTCGGTTGCTATTAGTCCCGATGGTAAGACTTTAGCTAGTGGTAGCTGGGATAATACTATTAAACTTTGGGATATCAATAGTAATAGCATGCATTTTAAACGTACTTTGATTGGTCATTCTGAGAAAGTGCAATCTCTCCAGTTCAGTCCGGATGGTGATACCTTAGCTAGTGGAGATTTTGGTGGTACGATCAAACTCTGGCAAATTAACACAGGTGGTTTGATGGGAACCCTTAAAGAACATTCTTCTTTTGTGAATTTAACCTTTGACCCTCGAGGCAAAACATTAATCAGTGGCAGTTTTGATGACACAATTAAGGTGTGGCGCTTTTATCCTTTCAGATTCTAAAGTTTTTTTGGATGACAAATACCTAATATTACAGAGATAATTGGGGTTTGCTGAAAAAGTCTTGTTAAGAATTAGGGAACCTACCTCCCCTAATCCCTCCGGGAAGTGAAATGGAGTTAGTCGGATATATTTTTCCTTGAATTTTTCTGGCATGGAAGTGCCCGAGATACTAACTTTTTCAGCTTGAAGGAGCTAAAACCCGGTAGTTTTTTCGATCAAAAAAGGCTAATATATTTATGTGTCAATGCTTTTATATTTAATCAGCAAGTCCTATTTAAGGATGTTTACTATCCAGTCAAAAACTACTGTAATGGCTAAAACCAAAGTCAAAATATTAATAACAAGTCTATTAGTTTCACTAGCTTTTGCCACACCTGTAGTCGCATACACAAAGTGGCAAGCACGAGTTTTAAAACGCTCAAAAGAATGTTTAGACTGTGACCTTTCCAATATAAACCTCAGTAATTCTAATTATCAAAAAATGAATGTAACTGGCTCAGTATTGCGGAATGCTGAGTTCTCCAATACAAATCTTGAAAAAGCCAATTTTACTAATACAGATTTAACAGAAGCAGAATTCGATAGCGCCAACTTACAAGAAGCTAACTTACAGGAGTCTATTCTCAAATCAGCTAACTTTTGGGGTGCAAATCTCCAGAAGGCCAATTTACGCGGAGCTAATTTAACAGAGACTATTTTTTGGGATGCTGATTTAAGAGGGGCAAACTTACGAGACACCGATATTAGCAATGCCAGCTTTATTGATGCTCAGCTAAAAGGTGCAATTTTACCCGATGGTACTGTATATCCTTAAGAAATAATCATTATTAGTTAGGACTTACCTATGAACGCTATTGGTAGTGGCGTGTCAAGCTTAAAATAGTGTATTAGCCTTAGAGGCAAGAAGTTATGACCACAGACCATCAGGCGATCGCTAATTATCTGTTCTGGAGGTGTTTGATAAGATTATAGAAAGAGAATATTTAGCATAAAAATTATATACCTATTCTTCCCGCCCAGCCTTTCTATTTCAGTATTCTTGCCGTTGATAAAATAGGTAAAAGAAGGATCTAGGTATCTTCATATTAATAAATACTTTCTTACCCTCCTTTCAACTCAGAATAATTATTACTTTAAGTTCTTGCAATCGAGTTGAATTAATTTTATCCAAGTACTTAGTATGACTATTTTATTATTAAAAAAACTAGGTTTTGTTGCGTTGATAGCTTTATGTTTAACTACATTTTTTGAGTATCCTTCTTTCTCAAAAAACTATACTAAAAATCAAAAATTTTCAGCCAATAAAAATAAGATATTCAAACTTAACAAACCTCAATCTGTTAAAAAACATACAAATCAACATACAAGAAATGGAATGCAAGTCTTTAAAGATGGGTGTATTATCAAAAGCTTGAAATTAAGAAATGGCATCAATCTCAAAACACAACAAAACTGTCTCGTACATAACGTTTCTAAATTGGATGTGAAAACCGAATAGATCAGAAGTTGAATATCATTTATTACAATATATGCTGATAATTCTATCTATACTTCAATCCCAACTATAATAAAAAGTATTCAAGCGGATATGATAACTAATAACTGAAATGACGCAAACACCACCACCTCGTCCCCCAGTTCCACCACGTCCAGGAAACCGTGGTTTACCACCTCGTCCCCCAGCTCCACCACCTCCAGGAGCACAAAAACAACCAGCAGCTTCTCCAAAACCTTCCAATTTTCCACCAGTATCACCTCCAAGTCCTGGTGAAACGATTCTTCCAAAGGGAACTGCAGCAAAAAAGCAGACAGGAATTTCTTCGGGTGTAGAACTTGGACTCGGACAAGTAAAATTGACAGAAATTATCCAGCGGGCTGACCAAGAGGGAATTTCTGATGTTCACTTGGGTGTAAATGAAATACCAAGATTTCGCAAGCGTGGCGACCTTATACCAATTGATTATCCAAAGACTGACTTAGGTACTTTTATGAGTTGGCTGCGGGAAATTATCAAGGATGATGAAATTCGGTTATTTCAGGAAAATCTGGACTTTGACGGTGCGGCTGACCTAGGTTTTGTCCGAATACGGATTAGCTTATTTGATTCTCTTGCAGGGCCGGCCATGGTATTACGACTTATTAGTGCGAAAATTCTCAAGATGGATCAACTCAGGTTGCCAGAAGTTTTTAAGAAAGTTTGTTACTACCATAAAGGATTACTTTTGGTAACAGGGCCAACAGGTTCTGGTAAGTCCACTACTATGGCAGCGATGATTGATTTTATGAATGATACTTTTCCTTATCACATCATCACTATTGAAGACCCTGTAGAATTTGTCCACGAAAGCCGGAAAGCTTTGATCAAACACCGAGAAGTAGGTAGACATACGCTAAAATTTTTCAATGCCCTCAAAGGTGCTCTCCGTCAAGACCCCGACCTTATGCTAGTTGGAGAAATTCGGGATAAGGAAACGGTGGGAATTGCCATTAAGGCAGCATCTACAGGGCACTTGGTGATGGGTACTTTACACACTAACAGTGCAGTCAAAACTATTACTCGTATTCTGGATATGTTTTCTGCGGAAGAACAACCAGCAATTAAATTGGCTCTTTCAGAAATTCTAGTAGCGATTATTGCTCAGTTGTTATGTAAAACTACTGATGGAAAACGAGCGGCTTTCCATGATATTTTGATTAATACTGATGTAGTTAAGGAGTACATCCTCAAAGATCAGTATGAAGAAATTCAGGAGATCATGCTTAAAGATACTTATGAAGGTATGACTACCATGAACAGGTCTTTATATCAACTTTATCTAGATGGTAGAATTACTGAAGAGATAGCAATCAATCAGTCACCTTCCCCAAACGAAATGGCTCAAATGCTAAGGGGCAGAATTTAAAATCTACATTTCGTGCTTCATAATGTATTACAAAAAGATATGTAGATTATCATCACAATTTTAGTCAATAACTCAGTAAATATTTATACTTAAGGTTTGCTGAAAAAGTTTTTTCAGGCTAGGAGTAAAGAGTAGTAAATAGCTAATAGGGAGTCAAAAGTATTGAGAAATAGGAATTACATAGAAGGTGGTAGTAATAATTGTCCCTTAACTTTTCTGTCATGTTCAGCCCGAAATCCTAACTTTTTCAGCTTAAACCAGCAAAAAGCTGCATTACCGAAAAATTGGGTTTAAAGGCTCGCCCATAAGCGGGCGACTTTTTAGTTGATTTTTTTCACAGGTTATGTTACTTTCCTTTTTAGTTCACAAGAAATATATAATATATTTATTAGTATTTATTAGTCGCGGGTGGGCAATCCGAGACAAAAAACGGACATTGGGGCCAGCAGCCAGACTACTGCCAAAGTAGCAGCAGCCTGTGAAATTTCAACCCGTCAAGGAGCTAGGGCTCGGTAGTAAATCCGGTGCCTTTAGGTCGGAGAAGATGTCAAAGTCTCTATTATTCTAATACCTATCAATACTTAATGTCATATGTATTTTTACTTACAAAGTTAAGTTCATAGTTATTATCAGACAAGGTTTTCAATCCCTGGTTTGAGATGCTACATTTTGAAGTCCGGAATGTTGGTTAAAAATTTGGAATCTACTTTCAATCTCCCATAAAAAACTCAAAATTTTTTCTTTTCCTGATACAAATAACCTTCTAATAAATAATCACAACCAACAGTACGTATACTAACATTTTCTAACTCTAAAGCCTGCGTCATTTTAGTTAATCCTAAATCTCCTACAGGTGAAGGTGCTATTTCTCCACCAATAATTTTCGGAGCAATAAAAGCACAGATCTTCTGTACTGTACCATCAGCGATCGCTCTAGAAGCTAGAGTTCCCCCACACTCCCAAAGTACAGAAAGAAATCCGCGATCGTAAAGATTAGACATTACTACTGCTGGAGTTAAAGTCGAAAATTCTAAAACTTCTACCCCTTTTTGCCTCAAATATTCCTGAAATTCTCGATTAGAATCTATTTCTGTAAATACCAAAGTTTGAGCTTCACTAACATCCCATAAATTAGCCACTGTGGGCAAATCTAAACTACGACTCATAACCACCCGCAAAGGATTATCAGTTTGAGTGCTGCGACTTGTTAAAAAAGGGTTATCCCGTCGAACTGTATTGCCTCCAATAATTACAGCATCACAAGCAACTCGTAAATTATGTACTTCGCTCCGTGCTTCCTGAGATGTGACCCATGCACTATGACCTATAGTAGTAGCAATTTTGCCATCAATAGTCATCGCATATTTCAAAATTCCAAAAGGACAATGGTAAAGCATTCGGTGAAGAAAAGCTTCATTCAATTTGCGACATTCTGCCTTCAATACTCCCACCACTACTTCTATACCAGCATCCTGCAACTTTACTACACCAGTACCTGCCACCAGAGGATTAGGATCAATCATACCAATAACTACCCTTGCTACACCTGCTGCAATCAAAGCATCTGTACAAGGTGGTGTCCTTCCATAATGATTACATGGTTCTAAATTAACATAAACAGTAGCTCCTCTTGCTTTTTCCCCCGCCTCTCTAAGAGCAAAAACTTCGGCATGAGGATAACCTGCACCAGGATGAAATCCCTCACCCAAAGTTTGGCCATTTTTAATGATTACACAACCCACCAAAGGATTAGGAGCAGTCTTTCCTAGAGCGCTTCGGGCAAGTTCTAGACAATGAGCCATAATTAAGCGATCAAGCTGATCTTGATTTTCACTCTCGTAAAATTTGAACATCTTCAGATTTTTAGTTTCAAGTTAAACATTAGGAATCTATGAAAAAAATAAGCTGTAGGATTTGATGGTAACTGATAACTTAGAATCCTCTAGATTAAGATATTGGTTTGTTATTAGTTTGTTTGACTATTTTAATGCTGCTTTTAGAGCATGCCAGCTTAATAAAACACATTTAATTCTGATAGGAAACTGAGAAACTCCTTGAAATATACTTAGCTTTCGTAAATCATCTGAAAGAACAATTTTTCCTTTGAGCATTTGGCGAAATTTTTCTATTATTTCTAAGGTTTCTTCTCTAGTTTTTCCTGATAATGTTTCTGCCATTAAATCTGCTGAGGCAATGGTTAATGCACAACCTTTTCCTTGAAATTTTATATCTTCTATGATCTGATTTGTTTGGTTAAATTTTATTGTTAATTCGATACTATCACCACAAATAGGATTATTTCCTGTCTGATGCTGATGTATTGGGTTAGTTTTGCCTTTGTTTCGTGGTTGTTTAGAACGTTCGAGAATAGCTTGATATTGGAGGTTGCGAAGATGATTTTGGGTATTCATAATAAGTTAATTCCATTAAATTTATATATTATAAAATATATAAATAGGATTGCTATAATTAAATATATCACAAGTTTGTTAATCGTTCATAATCAGCAAAAGTATCAATATCTATTTCTCCTTTGGGAAAATCAACAGCTGCGGCCATGTGAGAATAATTTTTTATAATTTGCTTAGCACCTTTTGCTGTTTTTAAGTTTAGCATTTCCGGGAAAAATTTAGAACTAAATAAAGCAGGAACTCCAAAAGTATTAGCATATTTACAAGCAACTATTTCCTTATCATTTAAATGATAAACATCAATAATTTTTTTGATGATTTGAGTAGAAAGAAAAGGCTGATCGCACACCATTAGTACTGTTGCTATTATTTTTTTTTTGTAGCCTTTAGGCTATTAATACCAACTTTTATCGAAGTATTCATTCCCTCTTGCCAATCAGAGTTTTTGACAATTTTTACAGGTAAATTTCTAACTTCAGGAAATATCAAATCAGCATAAGCACCCAAGACTACAACAATTGGTGCACAACCAGAATTAACAGCAACTTTTACAGTATTAAAAATCAAACTATGGTTTTGATAAATTAATAATTGTTTCGGTTGACCTAAACGCGTTGAAGCACCAGCAGCTAAAATTATGATTCCGATAGATTTATCCATTATTATCATAGTGAATTGGTAGGTGACGGTCACATAAAAAACCTGCGGAACGGTTATTTATAACTGCTTGAATTTCAGCGATAATTGCTAAGGCAATTTCTTGGGGATTATCGGCACCAATATCTAGACCTACCGGAGCATATAAATCTTTTTTGTATTGCTCATATTCAGGAATTTCTCCTAATAATTTTTCGGTTCTTCTCCGGGGTCCTAGTATTCCTAAATAACCCAAATGTAAGGGTAAAATAGTCTTGAGAATTGTCAAATCATAAAGATAATTATGAGTCATTATCACTACCACAGTTTTTTTATCCAAAATTATTGATTTTGGTAGTTTTTCATATTCGGAAATAATTATAGTATCAGCTTCAGGAAATCTGGTAGAAGTAGCATAATCAGGACGACGATCTAATACTGTGACAGACCATCCCAATTGTTTGGCAAAATATACTATAGGTATAGCATCGTGACCAGCACCAAATATTATTAGAGATAGGGGTGGATGGATGACTTCTACAAAGGCTTCTATATTGTGAGTAGATATATGAAATGATTTACCTGATTTTTGAGCATTTTTGCTGTGATTTAGTAGTAGTTTAACAAGAGAAGAATCAGTTATTTTGGTAGTAAAATTTTCATTTGGGGATAACATTAAATGATGGTTTTCTATAGCTTGATTTTTAAAGATTGTTACTAATACTCCTGGTTCTCTATGTTGAAGACAGTCAGCAAGAAATGACATTAAAATTTTTCCATTGTCACTCAATAAAGGTTCAATAAAAATATCAACTATTCCTTGACAACCCATTCCTGAGCCCCAAAGAATATCTGCTTCGGAGGTAGTATCGTAGGAAACCAGGCGAGATTTTTGACAATTCATTACTTCTTGTGCCTGCTCGAAAACGTCACCTTCTAGACAACCACCGCTAAGGGAACCAATAATTTCACCTTTGGTACTCATCAACATTCGTGCTCCTGGTCGGCGATATGTCGAACCTGCTACTCTGACAACTGTAGCGAGGGCAATGGTTTCTCCAGATTTTTTGAGTTTGTTGTAGGTTTTAATAATGTCTTGTAATTCTTTCATAATAACTAGGATAATAAATATTTGTTAGAAAGGGAAAAATTCAGAAAAACTAAGATATGTAACTATTGCAATAACGCCTATTCCCTATTCTCTTACTAAAAGACTTTTGTTCAGCAAGCCCTAACTATTTTTGTAATGATGGTAAGTATCTAACTTTAGCCCATCTATCAATAATATTACCTAACCATTGAATATTGTCATAAGACTGATATAGCAGTCCTAAATAGGTTGCGACAAATCAAAAAGTAAATAAAACTTTTAAAACTCTTACCTATTCTCTATTCCCTGTTCCCTGTTCCCTAAAAAGCAGTAGGATTTTTGCCACGAACAAAATAGGATTGCTATAGCTTAATAAGCGTGTGAGTATACTTTTGGTGGGCAATATGACCACATTCTCACGGGGTGAGAAGTAAGCTTAATGGTAAATATAGTAATAATTTGAGACGATAAATTGAATAATAATTCAATTAAAAAAGAAATGTTATTGAGCTTGGGAGGTAGCGATCGCCAATTCACTCTTATTCACCCAGGGCAAACGCATCTAAATCATCGCAGTTTCTACCGTTCAGGCTTGTAGGAGTAATGATTCTAAATGCTCAGAAGCCTGGACCCTTACCCTGTCAAAACTTTAATGCGTTTGCCCTGCACTACACCCCAACATTTCTCAATAAGCATCTTCTTTTTGTTGAAATATTCTTCAGCCTCCGAAGGCAAATCTCTTTGTATATATAGCTTTCAACTAGCTTGTCTCCCCGTGAGGACCACATGGACCACATTACAAAGATTTTATCAATAACTCAGGACTTACGCAACAGCACTAATTGTAGTGGTAATATCTTGAGAAAGATCAATTTATACACCATATATAGCAGTACTACTTAAGTCCTGGTTAAATTAAACTGAAATCATATTTATTATTTTTTTGGCGATCGCTGAGAATGAAAAAGCCCTGGCTAAAAGGGGCCTGCTTTAAACCTATTTTTCTGGTAAAATTTAGACAAATGCAAAGTTATTAGCATTTAGGTTGGTACTATCAATGTTGGATAGAACTGCTATATCTTGCCCCAATATTCCTATTAGAGTATTTTCTCCTTGTTGAGTGATTAAAAGATCATCAAAGTTGACTCCCAGACCACTAATAACAAATATATCAACACCCAACTCAAAATCGGTAATTGTATTGGGAGTGCTTGTTAAAGTACCATTAGCTATCCAAAACTGGTCTACTCCTTGTCCACCACTAAGAATGCTCTCACCATTTCCAGGAAGTAAAATGTCATCGCCAAGTTGTCCAAATAATCTGTTATTGTTACTGCCAATCAGTAGGTCATCATTCTTGCCCCCATAAATATAATTATTACCAGAACTTTGAGAAGCATCAATGGTATCATTATCTCTGCCAGCAAAAACAATTACAGAACCATTAACAATATTTAGTTCGTCATCATTTAAGGTTCCAAAAACTTGACCTCCGGGAGTTGCTCCAAAATCAGAAGCATAAAGTTCCGTAACTCCTTTTACCACAGCTAGAACTTCGTTAGTACTAGTAACAATAATTTGGTTATCACCATTATTAGAGTTCAAGGTTAAATCATCGAAAGTTAAATCACCCAAGAGGCTGACCTGATCAATATCTCTTGTAAAGTCATAAATGGTGTCAGTTCCTTCATTGGCAGCTAGGACAAATATATCTGGGCCGGGATTGTTAGCAGGATTATTGTCGCCAGGAGTCCCTGTGGATGCACCATCGCCCCAGAGTTGATCGTTTCCTGGACCCCCTTTTACCGTATCAGCCCCGTAACCGCCATAGATGGCATCATCTCCTTCCTTACCATCAAGTATATCATTGTCTTGATATCCATAGATAATATTGTTTCTGGTATTACTATCTAGGGTTGCTATGTCCATTTCTTTTGTTCCAAACCAGAAGTTTGTCCATTCTTCATCCCAGAATCTTGTCCATTCTCCACCCTGACGTGCAGTAGCAGCAAAGGCAAAAGAATCTTCATAGAAATGGTATTCGATAAATTTTCCATCTTCAAGAGTAATATCGATAGCTAAGGGGAGAAATTCAGCTCGATTACCTGTTTCTTGATTAATATAATCCAGTGCTCCGAAAAAGGCTATATTATTACCATCAATAACTATTTTATCAGTCCGAATGCCTTGACTTTGGACTTCAAACTCACTCAACAAGTCACCAAAGAAATTTTTGACCGCTTCTTTACCTACTTTGATTCCTGTAAAGGGAACAGCAACTTGTCTTTCGTGGGTAAAAGTATTGTCTGAATAATCTGAGGGATTGTTGACTCCTAAAGTTGGAGTAATAACTGTGTAACGGATATTATCTGCAAAATTTTGGTCAATATAATCAAAAAGAGTACCGTCGAGGAAAGAAGCAATGAAACCTTCAACTACCTGAAGATTGACCTCTTCATCGGGAGTCAGAGAAATATCATTTAAAGGATGATCAAAGACAGGATAATTTTCATTAAAATTAAACTCTGGGAATCCCAACAAGTCCCTACGAGGATTGACTACAGCTCCAGTATCACTACGAGAAGTAAAATCTTCTTCTGTAATATCAGTAGCCTGAACTCCTTGCAGAATAGCTAGTAATTCTCCTGTTTGGGTAGTAATTGTAGTATCAGCAGAGTCTTGAAATATATTTAAATCTGAGTAACTTAATAGGGGCAGTAAACCTAGTTGATCTGTACCATCAGTGTAATCAGTAATTATATCAACCCCATCACCTTTAGCTAGGACAAATATATCTCTTCCCGGACCACCAGTGACTGTATCATTACCTTCATTTCCATAGAGGTTATCATCACCTAAACCACCGATTAAATTATCATTTCCTGGATAGCCATAAAGATCATCATTTCCATCATGACCATCTAAGGTATCATTGCCCTCACCACCGTAGAGAAAGTCATCTGATATCCCACCAGTAATAGAATCATTTCCTCCATAGCCAAAAATCCGATTACGGAGAGGTTCTGGCTCTGGTTGTCCAGTCTCTGGGTTGATTATTAATTCTCCAGTAATTTCCTTTTCGTTACGCTTACTGTCAATCCCTGTAAAATTTTCATCAGCATTTGTTCCACCAATAAATTTTTGGTCTTTGCCAGCAAATTCTCGAGTCCATTCTAAAATAGGATCACCTGCTTTTTTGCTACGTAGACCTGTAGCTAATGCTATAGAATCTTCGTATAAATATCCACGATAGATTACAGGTTTACCATCTTCTTCTACTAACCAAAAACGCGCAGCAAAGTCACTTCCGACTACATCACCTGATTCTCCAAGAGCCTCAAAAGTACCGAATACTGCTACCTTATGGTCATTACCATAAATTTGTTCTACATTGATGTCAAGAATTTCTCCTTCCTGTGATAAAGTATCAAAAAATTCTTGAACCCCGTTTTTCCCGGTATAAAGACCACTATGGGGAAGAACAGCCTCTCTTTCATAACCAAATAAATCCGATTCTGTTCCAATGGCTGTAAACTCTAGATCATTCGATACCCATTGTTGTGCATCACTACCTTCTAGAAGGGCTTGAATTATCTTTTCAACTGTTCTGACATTAGTAACTTCATCATTACTGATATTATCCGGTACCTCACCGAAAGGATCTGATTTTAGGAAAAAACCTTTAGAAGCAGCTCTTCCTATTTGATCGGGATTTTCTTTTAGATCAATTGCTTCGGAAACTTGAGTGACGCTTGGAGGAGTTGGAAGAATTTTAAAGTCATCTTCTGTGAGGGTTGTTCCAGCTGCGCCCTCAACAATAGCTAGCAAATCTCCACTCGGTCTAACAGTTGTTTTGACACTGATGACAAGATTTGAGTCAAAACTAGTAAAGTTGAGATCTTCAAATTTTAGTTCTCCACTTAAAGGAGTGAATAAAGTAGCATTTTCTCCAAATGGAGGAGCTAGTTCATCTTGAGAGAAAATTTGAGTTAAAGCAAATTTGTCTTCACCTTGGGTAAAGTCTGTGATTGTTGCTTCTCCCTGATCTAGACCAATGGCAAATAAATCACTCCCTGCATTACCAGTTAGCCTGTTGTTTCCTTCTCCACCATACAAAGAGTCATTATTATTACCACCAATAACTATATCATTACCTCTGTAACCAAACAGAAACACTGGGTTAATATTAGTACTTTGGTCAATGGTGTCTTCAGCATTAGTACCAGCAATAATATCTCTGGTGACCCCACCGAACTGACGACGGTATTCTATACCTTCATCTTCTGAGGTTTGATTATCATCATCTAATGCGTTAAATTTGTGACGATAACCAGTAGGAACAGCATAACTATCTTCAAGAAATTGATACCTGAAGAATTTGCCATCTAGTAACTCGATTCGAGTTGCCCATTCTGTTTCTAGGATATCTCCTGAGCCCCCAGTTTCCGTATCCGAACTATATCGAAAACTACCAAAAGAAGCAACAAAATCTCCACTACCAAATGTTTCATGGATATCAAAGCTGAGGACGGTCCTTTCTGTATCAGTTAGGTCAAAGAAGAATAAGGCGCCATCTATTCCCTCATATAAACCAGTGTGGCTCAGGATACTCTCCCTTTCTACACCAAATAAGTTAGATTCTGTACCAACAACGTTGTATTCCAGATTGGGATCAAAATTATTTCTGATATAGTCACTAATAGTTCCATCCACAAAAGCGTTAAAGAAACCTTCTGCTGTAGCTTCACTATTTGCGGTGGTGCGATCCCCATTAGGTATTTCTTGGAAAATATCCCGTTTCTGTTCGTCTGTAAGAGTTGCCCATTCTGCTCCATTTCTTAAGGTTGCGAGGATTGTTCCATTGGTAGTAGCAATTGTTAGATCGTTATCAATAGTAGTGGTAATCTGTAAATCACCAATGATAGTACTGTCATTAGCATCAATATCAAGGATTGGGTTACCATCTCCATCAAGATTTACTTGTCCATTTGTCTCTCTCTGAAAAACTGCTAAGCTTCCTGTTAATCCTAACTTGTCTTCATTAAAGATGAAATCGGTAATGATATTTGTGCCTTGATCTAGACCAATACCAAATACGTCTTGACCCGAACCACCGGTTAAGGTATTATTGCCTGTGTTACCATATAGGGTATCTTGTCCACCTTGTCCATCTAATTCGTCATTATTGCCACCTCCCCAAAGAACATCATCATTTTGACCTCCTTGTAAAGTATCGTTCTCTTGGTAGCCATAAATGACGTTCTTTTCAGCGTCATCTCCTTCTAAAGTTTCTGCTTCTTTAGTACCAAAAAACACGTTGGTCCATTCTTCATCCCAAAACCTTCTCCATTCTCCACCCTGGCGAGCCGTAGCTGCAAAAGCAAAGGAATCTTCATAAAAACTGTATTTATCAAATTTGCCATCTTTGAGGACAATATCAATGGCCAAGGGGAGAAAATCAGCTTGATTACCTGTCTCCTTGTTAATATAAGAAAGACCCCCAAAAACTGATACATTCTCGCCTTCGACGACAAATTTATCAGTCTTAAAATCAACTACATCAAATTCACTATACAAATCAAGGAAAAAATCTTTGATTTCATTAATTCCATTCTTGATACCAGTAAAAGGTACAGCTCCTTGACGTTCATGGGTAAAAGTTGTGTCTAAATAGTCCTGGGGATTATTAATTCCATTAGTTGGTGTGATAACCGTATATTCAATATCTGGTTGGAAATTGTCATCGATATAATCGAATAAACCCTCTTGTCCTAAAAGGAAGGAGTTAAAAAATCCTCGAACTACTTTTAGATTTTGTTGTTCTTGTACAGTTAATTGCATGTTCATTTTAGTTATGTTGATAAACAGTTTAAATTATTGTTAGCAAATAGTTTGTTGACATACTCCAAACACAAAGTTAAACTAAGTAAGTTCATTTCCATATTGCTCTCCAGAACTTCGTGCCGTGTAGTATCTTAATAATATCTGTATATAATTGTGACATCAAATCACAATTATATACTTACCACTCATCCAGGCACTAAATCAAATATTATAGCTAAAGAAGGTAGGTAGCTACAATTTAGCTGAACCCTCGTAATACTTAAGCTCATCAACTATATAGAGAGAAACTGCTAGTTTTTGAGTTTTGGGATCTCGCTTGAGAGTCCAGGTTTGATAAGCATCTAAAACAATCCTTTCGCTTTTAAATGCTGGTGCCTTCCACAAACTAGCTTCCCATTTTACAACCACCTTGACGTCTATTTTTTCTGGTGTTGATGATGTAATTTTTACTTCTTTAACAGTGTGTACTTCATCAAAGAAAATATTGATGACCTTATTGTACCAATCGCTATATCCCTCAAAACCTGTGACAGTAGCTTCGGGAAACCTCAATTCTACATCTTCTGTCAATAAAGGTTTATATTCTTCAAGAGGATCGTGAACGTCTAGTTTTTTATACCAAGCTTTGGCAAATTCTTCCACTTCCGCTTGTTCGTTGAGACTGTGAGCATAACCAAAATGACGGGCAATTTTCTGATCTTGCATAATCCAAATATCACCTACGGCCCACTTCCCAGTCTTAGAAGATGTAATCGTAGCTTGGAAAGAAATTACATCCTCAGTTTCCAGGAAATTATACAAGGAATCTACTTGAATTTCACCTTGATATTCCAGGTATTGCTCAAACACTTTGATTAATTGATCTCTACCTTGAATTACATTTGGGGGTGGAGTATCTAGAAAAGGAAAAGCGTTATACAAAATTGCATCTTCTGTATAAGTATTAGTAATCATCCCAGCCATATCTTTGGCTATAATGTACTGCATGTGTTCGTTGAAGAATTTTCGTCCAGGTGTATCACTCATAGTTGTTATTTCCTAAATTTTACTTAAAACAAAAGAACGCCAAAAGCAAAACCTCGCTCATTTAATGGCATAGACAAGAGATTGCTTAGTTAATACTACGATTAAGTAGGTATGGTACTCACGGGAATTATAACATATTACACCAAGAAGAAAGCCTTTTGGTTTTTTGCTTGATTCCCCCTACAAATTCCTAACTTTATCTAAGTTCAACCAGCAAAGGGGAAGAAATTTTACCCGAAGCTCAACTTAGCTTGTTTGGTTGCACGAACAAGAACTTGCTGAGTTAATACCCCGATTAAATGGGTGCGGTACTCAGCAGAAGCATAAACATCCGACATAATATTTAGTTCTTCATGAGTTTTTGAGGTCTCAAGAACGTTTTCTTTCGCTAATTGGGCTGCTACCGCAATATTTTCTATTGTAGGAATTTTTCCCTCCATAGCAGTTTCGACTTGAGGCAAACGGATAGCATAAGAAGTAGCAGCAGTTACAGCCACACGACATTTGCTAATAATATTGTTTTCTTTAATCGTAATTGAGGCAGCAACGCCACATACAGCATAGCTACTGGCTGGATGTTTTATACATTCATAAGCACTACTACTTCCAGGAGTGGGTTCTGGAAAATCAAGAGAGGTAATAATCTCGTTAAGTTTCCACTGCCTCTGGAAACCAAGAGCAATAAACTCATCTGCCACAATAGTGTGGTTGCCACTGGTACTAACACTATTAAAATTTGCCTCTAGTACCAAGGCAACGGCTTGCACATCGCAAGCTAGGTCACTGTAGGCAAAGATATTCCCAATTCTTTCCCAGTTGCGGATTTGAGCATCGCCAATATTGTTGGCAGCCTCAGCTAGGGCACTATAGTCTTCTCTGATTTCAGAGGTACTAGCTACCTTGTCATAGGCGGTCATAGCACCAACTTTAAGAAAGCCTTTTTCTTCTTGCTTGATACCCTCCAAACTCTTGATTTTCTTTAAGTCTACTAGCAAAGGGGGAGAAATTTTACCCGATTTTATTGCTGCTATTAAACTGTGACCGCCAGCTAGAACTTGAGCTCCCTGATTCTCACTTAGTAGTTTCGTGGCAGCTTCTAGATTGTCTGGTGCTTTATAGTTAAATTGAACTGGAATCATAATTTACTGTAAAATTTAGACAAATGCAAAGTTATTAGCATTCAGGTTAGTACTATCGATGTTAGACAGATGGGTATCAGTCCAGAATTGATAAGTTTGGATTCTACCATCTGGACCATCTTCAAACTCAATATCAATACGGAAGACAGTTGACTATACCTATTTTGATTAATATTTGTGACTTTCTAGATAAATTTAGTCAATAAGCATTAACGATAATAAATAATTCCTAGCCTAACATTGCTCGCCAAACTTTTTCGGGTGTTAGGGGGATATCAATGTGCTTAATTCTTAAATCACTGAGAGCATCACAAACTGCGTTGACAATTGCTGGCGATGTAGGAAGATTGGCTACATCACCAGCACCCTTGGCACCAAGTGGAGTATTGGGATTAGGAGTAACTGTACGCTCCAATTCAAAGGTTGGTAATTGAGACGCTTTTGCTATTGCATAAGTTGTATAGCTATCGGTGATAATATTTCCAAAGCTATCATAAATGGCCTCTTCATACAAAGCTGAACTGATACCGAAATGAATATTCCCATGGGTTTGAGCCTCAACAATTTTTGGATTTCCTACCTTGCCAAAATCATCTACTGCCACATAACGTACTATTTCCACTTGACCTGTTTTTTCGTCTACTTCTACGAGCACAGCGTGAGTACCAAAGGGAAAATTAAAATTTGGTGGGTCGAAAAAAACGATTGTTTCTAGTCCTGGCTCCATCTCAGGTGGTAAGTCCCAAGCATACCACAGTGCCATAGAAATCTCCTGTAAGGTTTTTACTCGCTCTGGACTTCCCGGAACATAAAATTTACCATCTTCAGCCACCACGTCTGATTCTGCTACGTTTAACATATGAGCAGCCATCTGACGTGCCTTATCTTGAATCTTTTGGGCTGCTTTGTAGATTGTTGTTCCTTCTACTGAGAAAGTACGGGAACCATAACTTCCCTGTCCAAAGATAGCACCTCGAGTTTCAGAGTGAAGTACTTCAATTCGCTCTATATCTACACCCAAAACTTCAGCTGCTACTTGAGATAATGTAGTTACTTGACCCTGACCATGAGGTTGACTTCCAACTATTAAGCTAACATCTCCAGTTGGATGAACTCGCAAATGCACACTTCCCCAAGTACTTCCATTTAGCCCTGCCTGTGAGTGCATTATACTAGAAGGACCGACCCCTGCAATTCCCACATAGGAACCAATTCCAACTCCAAGGCGTTTCCCTTCTTTTTTAGCTTCTGCTTTGCGCTTTGCCAAATTGTTGTAATCTATCTTCTCTAAAGCTTTGTTAAGAGCTAGTTCGTAGTTGCCGGAGTCATAAGTCCATCCCAAACCATTTTTATAAGGAAAGTTATCTGAAGAAACCATATTTTTTCGTCGAACTTCAGCAGGATCTAGGCCAATTTCACCAGCAAAAAGGTCAACCATACGCTCGACTAGAAATGTAGCTTCGCTACGACCTGCACCTCGAAGAGGACCTACAGGAACTGTATTAGTAAAGACACAGTAAATTTCAGAGAAGGGATGTTCGATAGCATATGCACCAGTGATGCTACGGCCTGTTAATACTGTAGGCGCAGCTGGACCATTGGTAGTAGGAAAAGCTCCTAAATTGCCATAAATAGTAGCATAAAGTGCAAGAATTTTGCCATCTTTTGTCCCAGCCATGGTTGCATATTGGAATTGATCTCGAGCATGTACCGTAGATCGTGCTAATCCAGCTCTAGTGTCAATCCATTTGACTGGACGACCCAGCTCTTTAGCCAAGAAAAGGACGAGTGCCGCGTCCGGATACAAATAACCTTTGGAACCATAGCCCCCACCAATATTGGGAACGATTACGTTCAGTTTATTGTAGGGAATTCCCATGATTAACTGAGATAACGCAAAACGATTGATATGAGGAATTTGGGTATTTGTCCACAAAGTGTATTCTTGGGTCTCGGGGCTATAGTAACCAATGCTACCTCGAGGTTCTTCTGCATTATGTATTAAACGCGGGATGCAAATTTTTTGCTTGACAACTACTTCAGCATTAGAGATGGCCTTTTCTGTTGCTTCTTTATCTCCATATGCATTATACTGATTTAGATTATTTGGTACTGTCTCATGAAGTTGAGGCGCATCGGCTTTCAGAGCATCTTCTGCATTGAGAACTAATGGTAGTGGTTCATAATTCACCTTGATTTTGGCTAGGGCATCGTATGCTTGCTCTCTGGTCTCTGCTACAACTACTGCTAGAAACTCACCAACATAACGAACTCTATCTATCGCTAGCACCGTTTGTGCGCCAGGCAACCCGTAGGGATGAGGAGGAAATTTTGAGCGATCGCCCCCAGGATTAACCATACATGGCAGAGGATTTATAGTTCTAGTATCAAAGCCAGTGATGACCCGTACTACTCCGGACATATTCTCAGCATCACTAATATCAATATTCTTAATCAGTGCATGAGCTTCCGTACTATACAAAATTGCTGCGTACAGCATATTGGGCAGATTGATATCATCTATAAATTTTGCTCCCCCCCTTAGCAAGTTGGGATCTTCGAGCTGCTTGATAGATTTTCCTAATATCTTATTTGTCATGTTATTTTTTCAAAAATGCTTTGAATAAAATTCTTTATTTACAGGACTTATGTAATTACTTCATTTGTCAGTGATACCATAAATAATCAGCAGCAACTTATCTTCAGTAATTAATACCAAAGGCTCTTAAATTACTACCCTTTATACACAGCGACAAGTTTAGAATCTATTACTTCACCCATATCATTCACAGCTATAATAACAGATACATCAAGCCCGGCAATTCCTGGCAAAACCAGAAAATACAATTTACCTGCCTCTTGCTGTTTAGTTCCCCTTTGACGACTAGCTTTAAATGCACCATTTTCTCCGGGATTTGTACTTTCTGTCTTAGATTACAGTATCCCAAAAATATAGTGACCCTCATTAAGCCATTTATCTATATCATTAGGGAGATTTCTTATTGCTATGTGTTCTCTTAATCCTACAAGAGACTTTATTTCATTTTTTCAGCAGCTAACTGAACAGCAGCAATAACATTTTGATAGCCAGTATCTCGGGATAGTATTCCATCAAGCCAATAGCGAATTTCAATCTCACTAGGATGGGAATTGCGTTGTAATAAGTCAGTCAAAGACATAATTAATCCTGGTGTAGAATAGCCGTTCTGAACAGCAAACATTTCCCAGAATGCTTGTTGTAAATGGTTGAGTTCATTGTTTTCCGCAATACCTTCTATTGTAACTATTTCGCTACCATCTGCTTGAACTGCCAGAATATAAGAACTTTTGACTGATACTCCGTTTAGTAAAATTGTGCAAGTTCCAGAAGTAGAACCACCATCACTTTTTGTGCCTGTTAGTGCCAAATTCTCTCGGAGAAAATCTAATAGTAACAAGCGAGGTTCAATTTCTGCACTATAGTTTTTTCCATTAACTTTTAAATTTATTTTTACTAATTCACTCATTTATTTATTTACTATGTTATAAACATATTAAATTGATATGGAAGTTTTCAACACACCCCCTCAGTGTAGATATTCATTTTGATCATTTACAGGATGTACATGACACACACCGCTTCCGAGGACCAAAGCTATAATAGCTTATAAATGAATAACAATCAATAAGATGAAATAAAAGTTTACATGACCTTTTTACTGGGAAAGTCTAACAGAGATATTACGTTGTTTAAGCCAAGCATTTGAGTCTTACCAGCACTATAAAGTTTACCACCGAATAGTATCTTTAATCTAGATTATATAAAAATGAAAGTTTGTTTGTCTGTCGGTAGGATAAATAAGTAATACTAATCTTTAAGGAAACGGCGATCGCTACCATCTCAGCAATAGAAACTATGAGGTGTTTGTTCATCTATTCGACGGAAGTATGACTACCCCTTGCCGTGTTGGGTTTGGTGCTTCAGGGTTAATTCCAGCAATGTTTGGTAACGACAGGACTTACCCAGTACCGCTATATATGGCGCATAAATTTGTCTTTTTCAAGATATTATCACTACAATTAGTGCCGTTGCGTAAGTCCTATAATAAGTTGAGCAAAATTACCAGTAAAATATTCAATAACTATTCCCTATAAACAATGAAAAAAAAATCAAGACGCGACCGGGGACAAATTATCACAACTTCTGGACTGAAAAAATTAAATGAGACTATTGAACAATGGAAACAGCAATACAACCTTAGAGGTACTCTGGCAGAAATTGAAGCAGAGTTTGGAGTAGGTTCAGACACTATCAGTAAAATTAGACAAAGACGAGTAAGTGCAGACCTCAGCAAAATTCAACAACTTTTTGCTGCTTTTGGCCTAACATTGGATGAAACTGACTACCGCTCCGGAAAAAAAAGCTCATCTCAAAAAGAGTCAGAACCCCTAGCACAACTAATACAACTGTTAAATGAGCAACAAATACTCACTCAAAATAGTTTCCAAATTTTTATCAGTTATCACACTCAAGACCCGGATCAAGAATTGGCGCGACAGTTTAAAAAAGTTCTCACTGCTGCTGGTCATCAGGTATTTATGTTAGCAGAGCATATTCGTCTAGGAGAAAATTGGTTTCGTCGAATTAATAAAGAATTGAAACGCTGTGATTATTTGTTATTATTTTTGCCTCCCCAGTCAGCACAAAGTGAGTTGCTCACTTATCAAGTACAACTTGCTAGAGAATTACAATTTTCCCGACCAGACCGTAAACCTATAATTTTGCCAATTCGGGTCGGTTTTTCTCTGGGCACAGCTCTCAACCATGACTTGCGTGGTTATCTCTATCGCATTCAACAACGGGAGTGGCGATCGCCGGAAGATACAGTTATTATTCTCAAGGAAGTTTTGACTCTTCTAGCTACTCGAGTAAGTAATATTCTCCCAGAAATAGAAAAGCAAAAACAAATTTCTCTGAGTGAAGAAATTAGTAGTATCGCCTCTGCTAACTTCCCCCCTTTACCCTCTGCGGAACCAGAAATACCAGGAGGGCAAATTGATGTAGCATCTAGGTTTTATATCGAACGTCCCCCCATAGAAGAACGTTGTTATCAAACTATCTTACAACCGAGCGGTTTGATTAGAATTAAAGCACCCCGACAAATGGGAAAAACTTCTTTAATGGCAAGAATTTTACATCATGCTGCATTGCAAGGATATCGGACAGTACCTTTGAGTTTTCAGTTAGTAGATAAAGAAGTTTTTAGTAATCTCGAAAAATTCTTAAAATGGTTTTGTGCTTATGTGGGAAGGGAGTTACATTTGCCAAATCAATTACATAATTATTGGGATGATATTTCTGGTAGTAAAGTTAATTGTAAGGATTATTTTGAGAAATATTTATTAGCACAAATAGATCATCCTTTAGTCTTAGGTTTAGATGAAATTGACCGAGTTTTTCAATACCCTGATATTGCTGAAGATTTTTTAGGATTATTACGAGGCTGGCATGAAGAGTCAAAACGACGTGCTATTTGGAAAAAGTTGCGGTTATTAGTAGTTCATTCTACTGAGGTTTATATTCCTATGAATATTAATCAATCTCCTTTTAATGTGGGGTTACCTATAGATTTACCAGAATTTAATTCCCAGCAAGTTAAGGATTTGGCTTCCCGACATAATTTGCGTTGGTCAGAGTCAGAAGTAGAGAGATTAATGGCAATTGTGGGGGGGCATCCTTATTTAGTTAGGGTGGCATTATATCACATTTCTAAACAATATTTGACTCTGGAAGATTTACCGGCAAATATAATGAGTGAAACGGGAATTTATAGCGACCATTTGCGACGACATTTGTGGAATTTAGAGGAATATCCAGAGTTAGTTGCAGCGATGAGAAATGTGGTTTATGAAAAATCCCCCGGGGAGTTAACAGGGATATTAGGTTTTAAGTTAGATAGTTTGGGTTTGGTGAAATGGAAGGACAATAAATATCATCCCAGGTGTGAGTTATATCGTCAATATTTTCAGGTTCATTTATGAGAATAGTCTAGTAATTTTAGCAATTTTGTGTAAAATTATAAAAGTTGTTGTTTGTAGTAGGGCTTTAGCCCTATCTATCTGAGCAGGAATTCCGTAAATTATCAAGGTCTGGATAATAAGTAATAAAAAAGTTTTGTTACGAGCTTTAATTATAACTATTCAACCGGACATTATATTATATATTCATTCAAAAAACTATGTCTACAGAAACAAAAAACTTAAATCAAAAGGCAGTTATTCTCGGTGGAGGTCCGGCAGGTTTTGCCACAGCATTAATGTTGGCTAAACGTGGTTGGCATCAAATTACAGTATTAGAAAAACGACCTGCTGCAGATTTTTATGAGCCTGATAAATCATTCAATTATTTAATTGATGGGCGGGGTCAAAAATTTACCGATCTATTGGGTTTAACTGAAAAGTTAGCAAAAATCAGCGTGCCAAATACAGAATTTTATCTTACGGAAATTAAGGCTAATGGTAATCGTAAAACGTCAAAATTACCAACCATAGATCCTAATCGCAAAACTGCTTATTGGCTACAACGTCCAACATTTTTGCAGCTACTTTTTCAAGAAATTGAGGAAAATTGGCAAAATCAGATTACAAGTTTATTTAATACAAAATGTCTGGAGATTAACAAAAAGGATGGAAAATTAACAATTATTGCCCAAGGAAGAAATGACCGAACTAATTATGAATTTGAGGCAGATTTGTTAGTTGGTTGTGATGGGATTAATTCTATAGTTCGACAAACTTTAGATAGGTGGGATAATTCTGGAACAGATAAATTTAAAATGCAGTTTTTTCCCTCTGCAAGTTCTGGTTTAAAATACAAAGTTTTGACTTTACCGCCTAATTTCCCCCTAGACCATAATAATTCTGAACAAGCAGTTTGTACAATGGCTTATGCTATTCGTGGGGCATTTTCAGATTCTCGACGTTCTTTATCTCTAGGTATTTTGCCTTTTGCTGACCCCAACAAACCGAGAACAGCAAATATTATTAGACGACCAGAACATGAAATTTGGAAGTTACAAGATGGTGAAAAATTGTCTGAGTTTCTGGAGAAGGCTTTTCCACAATTGCCAATAAACGAAATAGTTTTATCAGAAGAAAGGGAGCGTTTTGCTAAAAGTGAGGGTGGATATTTTCCCATACCTCAATATTGTTCTGGGTTACATTTATTATTATCAAATGCAGATAATTCTAGTGGGGTAGTTTTATTAGGAGATGCGGTTCATTGTTTTCCTCCTGATCTTGGGCAAGGTGTTAATTCGGCATTGGAAGATGTTTTTATACTTAATCAAGCACTTACTCAAACTAATGATATTATTTCTGATGCTTTGCCATTATTTGAGTCTTTACGTTCTCCAGATATGAAGCCTTTAATACGTCTAGTTCAAACTGCTTATCCGTGGCAATATAATCAAGATATTCTCGGTAAACGACTATGGAGGATTAACTTTTTTATACGGTTATTGTTGAGTAAAATTTTGCCTTTTATTTTTGCTCCTCCCGCTTCTATGTTAATTCAAAATCATCAACTTAGTTATCGTGAAATATGGAGAATTGCTCAAAGAACAACTATCTTTATATTTGTTTTGGGAATAGTTATCGTTTTAGGAACTATGGCTTTATTTTTATAATCATATACATAGCATTTTTTTATTAGGGTTAATTATTACCTCTATAATACTAGGTCTTTTGGCTAGGAAAATAAATTTGGGTTATAAGATAACAGGAAAATGGAGTAGGTAGACCATAGGAGAAATTGGTAAAACAGATCAATGGATAAGTTGATTTTTAAAATATTGAATTTACCGAAAAAGTATCTGCTTTATCAACACCTAAGCTAAATTATATTCTTAGCCGAAATTCTAGCAATTGGTTGCATAATCAAAATATCAACATTATCAGAAAAAAACTTACCTATATTATGTTAAAAAGTCTAACAATTAAAAATTTCCGATGTTTTCAAGAAATTACTATTGATAATATGGAACGAATTAATTTAATTGGAGGTATTAATAATGTTGGTAAAACGGCTCTCCTGGAAGCAATCTTTTTGTTAAATAGTTTAAGTTCTATAGAAATTCCGTTTCAATTAAACTTTAATAGGGGAGTAATTCAACAACCAACTTTTGACGTTGAGGAAATTTGTGAATGGTTATTTTATCAAAAACAAATTGGTGAAGCTATTAAAATTCAGACCAGAGATGAAAATGATGAAGAGAGAGAGTTAAAGTTGAGTTTAGATAAGGCATTAAGTCCAAGATTATTTCCTTTAAGTTCAAAAACAAATAGCAGAAAAACTATCAAAGACTTAAAACTGGAGCTGAAAAAGGCAGGTCAAAAATTATTGGGGTTTACAGCATTTCTAACTATAGAGAAAGAAGGAGAAGTCAGGATAGAATTTCAGCAACATGAAGAACAGGAAATTGAGGAAATACAACTTTTTTATCCTATTGTTTTTCATAGTAGTCGTTTAAGAGTTTCTTCAACAGAAGATGCAAAAGTGTTTAGTGATTTTGCACTAAAAAATGAACAAAATGAAATTGTCGAGATATTACAAATAGTGGAGCCAAGATTAAAACGTTTAGAAATTTTAGTTACTGGAGGAATACCTATTATTCATGGAGATGTTGGAGGAGATAATTTAATTCCTGTTGTATTAATGGGAGAAGGAATGGGAAGGTTATTATCTATGATTTTATCTATCATGAATACTCGAGGAGGAATAGTATTAATTGATGAAATTGAAAATGGCATACATTATTCGGTTATGGAAAAAGTTTGGCAGTCTATTAATATGGCAACTAGAAAGTTTAATACTCAACTTTTTGCGACTACTCATAGTTATGAATGTATTAGTGCTGCTCATCAAGCGTTTTATTATTCTGACTCCGAATCATATAATTTTCGTTATTTCAGACTAGAGAGAGAAAAAGAAACTAATTTTATCAAGAGTTTAGTTTATGACAAGGATAATATTGAAACTTCTTTAGGACTTAGCTGGGAGATGCGCTAAATGATTCATAATAAAAAAATTGAAAAGCCAAAGCTTATTATTGGTGAAGGAAAGGAAGATTTCCTTTTTTTTGATTCACTAATTAAATCTTTAAAAATTAATTATCCTTAATTTTATATCTCTTTAGGGCTAATAAATTTAATAAATTATTTAATCTTAATTTTCAAAATTGGTATAAAATTCTATCATGTTTATTTGAGAATTTATTCTGAGAGGATTTTATGAGTGCAGGCAAAAAGTTACGTCAAATATTGGAACAAACAGGTATTCTGGTGTTACCTGGGGTTTATGATTGCATTGGGGCAAAAATTGTGGAACAAATAGGATTTCCTGTTGTGTTTACGAGCGGGTTTGGCATTTCTGGTTCTACCCTGGGTCGTCCTGATTATGGTTTTCTGACTGCGACAGAAATGCTCTATGCTGTTAGGCGTATTACTGAGTCAGTGAATATTCCTTTAATAGCTGACATTGATACTGGATATGGCAACCCACTCAATGTGATTAGAACTGTGACTGATATTGTGAATATGGGGGTTGCCGGAATTATTTTGGAAGACCAAGAATGGCCGAAAAAGTGCGGTCATTTTCAGGGTAAGCGGGTTATTTCTATGGCAGAACATGTGGAGAAAATTAAAGCGGCGGTTCATGCTAGGGGATATAGTGGTTTAGTGATTATTGCTCGCACGTCCCCGCTTAATAGCTTCATCCAAACCCAATGGAGCACGAGCATCCGTGCGAGCAATAATCACTAAACCACTATCTCCCCTAGCATGAACCGCCGC
>JAKQYG010000020.1 GCA_023356515.1 Trichodesmium sp. MAG_R04
TGTTAACCCAACAACAAGGCAGTAGGAATTTCACCTACAAGGATATAAGAGTTTTCCATGACCGATGTTTACCATCATGTATTGGCATGGAAGGCTTGTTATACCTACTTTTCAGCGGTTTGTTCAAGCCAACAAGTCGCACGAGGGAAAACATTTCCAGCAAGTGACTTATTTAGTTTTGGTGTAACTTGCATTCTTTTTTTTGAAATTGTTCTAACAAGCTACTAGGCAGTAACTCTTGTAATATATCTATCCAATCATGAAAAATATTATTTGCTGTTGATGAGCTGACACCAAAGTATATTCCTAGTATTTGGAATGTGGGAAAATGGCGTAAATAGTATAAAGTTAAGATGATTTCCTCCTCGAGTTTTAAGCTTTTTTTTCTTCCTCCTCCTGCCTTAATTAGTCTTTTTTCTTGACTAGCGATCGCCTGTCTTTTTTTTAATGCAAGTTTTTGAGCATTTCCTACTAATTTTTCAAATTCAAAATCGGTAATCCCAATAACTCTTTTTATTTCTTTTGGGTGGTTATTAATATATTCTAATATCTGAGTCATAGGCCGTTCCGTAAGTCCTGATATTAAAGAGGATTTTAGGATTTAGAAATGTCCTAACCTTTGCTTCCACTGCTATATTTCCCATAATAGCATAAAAGCGATCGCTACGCTTTACCCTAAGCAATTACAATAACCTTTCTCAACTGCGAGCAGATCCAGATTTTTTTGGAATTTTACTACCTAATGAAAATTTAGGTTGAACCATAAAAGCTATCTGTCATCAAACTGCTAAACTGCCTAGCTAGGGTTTTGCTTATCAAGGCTAGGTAATTCCCATAGTTTGGCAGATGTTACCCAAAAAAGGAAATTCCCAAATCACTAAATGTTTCGATATATCTAGCAAAATAACTTATTTTCATAGGGTTTTAAAATTTTTGTCCTGTAGTTAGGTCTCAACCTATTAAAGTCCAGAGTAACAAACTCATCCCTTGTCTTTTGAGGCAATTTCTGTATAATAGAAAAAGTTTTTTGAAAATTATTTCTTAGCTTATCCTAATATATGATTCAAAATCGCTGGAAACAATCACAAAAATCCCTAACAAGACTGTTAGTGATGATATTAACGACAACAGCATTAGCTATTCATCCTGCCTTTGCACAAATTAAGTTTTCAACAATTAAGCAAGATACGCCATCAGCTAAATTAAACCTACAAGAAGGAGAAGTTATTTTTAAGGGAACAAAGGGTCAATATACAGGTTACGTCATAGCTAAGGCTAATTTATCCTCAATTTGGCAAGCTTTAACAGACTATGACAATTTCGAAAAGTATATGCCGAACGTAGTTGAAAGTAATCTTTTGGAAAGTCGAGGGAATCAAAAGGTCTTTGAACAAGTACAAATGTTTCAACTATTAATGTTTACTCGTAATGCGAAAGTGAAGATTGTTGTGACTGAAGATTATCCTGAAATGCTTACATTTACACTAGTGGAAGGAGAACTTAAAAAGTTACAAGGTTCATGGAAAATTGATCAGATAGATTCTAATAAATATTTAATTACTCATCAAGTGACCGTGGAACCTAATATTCAATCCCGTTTTAATCGGGATTTATTTTTTGCGGTTTATGAAGATACAGTGGAAAAAACTTTAGGCGTGATTTCTCAAGAATCAGAGAGGCGTTCGGGTTTATAGCGATACGTAGGGCCAATATTTATCTTCCAATTTTTGTCTATAAATTGCATATTTTCATAATAAATTATAGTTTAATCTAACGTTTTTTATTAGTCACAGAAATTAAGTTACTAACTAATTCAGCAGATAGGGAATGAGGTAAGATAGATTTCTTCATAAAATTTATCTTCTTCATCCCAATAATCGGAGATTATATAATTGAATTGCATATTTATAGACGTTCTTTTCCTAAATAGTTAGCATATAATTTTTCTATTAATTCTTTAGTTAATAATTAAATTTTGTAAATTCTTTCTCTACTTAAAAAGATATCGATATATTTTTTTTTACTATCAAATATTCAATTGCGTCTTTGCCTATTTTAATTTGATAATTTTGGCTGCAAAATTTATATTTTTTTAGATTACTCCCAGTTAAATTTTATCCCTAAATATTCTTCTAATCTTTGATTATGAACTTGGAAATAATTACTTAAACTCCTACGGATCAATGGGTCTATTTGTGAATAATTCCCGGGATTATAATTCTTATACTCTAAAAGTTCGTATCTCGGCAAATCTAAAAACTTTAAAACTTGCTGTACAACTGCTTTTGAATTAGCATAAAAATCTTCACTTTTCAAAATTAGAAATTGCTCCATTGGGAATAAACTCATCCATTCCTTTAAAAATTCAATATATACTCCCTTTGCTAAATAATTTTGTTCTCCCATCCAATAATTAACTTTTTCTCCAGCCTTGATTAGCTTATCTAAATCTGATTCAATTGCCTCTTCTAAAGATCGGTTTTCCCAGTTGAATCTTCTCCAGGTATGATATTGAGATATAGCTCTATCTATAGGATTTCTCAAAAGTATAATCAACTTAATTTTTGGAAAAAATTGATAAATTCTCTTGGCAGCACCAAGATGATTAAAATAACTAGGGCTAGCTTCTCCAGTCAAGAAATTTCTTCCCTCTGGAATTACTGGAAAATGAGCTAAATACCAATTAATTGACTCATTAAATTTCCAAGACCAAAAATCTATTTCTTTTTTAATAGGAGACATAATTTGTGGGTGTTGAGTTAGATAACCATAAAGGGAAGTCGTACCTCCTTTTTGTACTCCAATAATCATAAAATTTGGTCCTTTCACTTGTTCTAAATTCCATGGTTGTGATACCGAGCTCGGGTATAGTTTTTTAGTTTGCTGATAACAAGCTTTTTGATAATAAGGTATAGCTTCATCAATTTTATCCAAACGGGTTAGAACTTCTCCTATATTTAAATAAGACCAAAAAGAATCAGGACTAGCTTTCTGAAACATCTGGAAAAAAGTTAGTATCTCTGTTAGTTTATTTTCCCTAGCAAAAGCTTCCCATATATTGTGGTAAAACCACCAATGAAAATCCGGTCTAGTTTCAATACTTTGACGATAAGCAATAACTACTTCATCCCATTTTTGTTCTCGAGTTAGGGCAATACCTAGATTATAGTAAGACCAACTATTTTGATTTAATTCAATTTCTTTTCTTAGTTCTAATGTTTCTCGTTCTAACTGATTTTTTTTCTCTAATACTTCCTCTAGTTTTTGATAAATCTTAAGGTCATCTTGATTAAGCTCTAGAGCTATTTGATAGAAAATAATTGCCCCATTAATTTTATTAGCTTTAGTTAAACTATCTGCTACTTGTAGAAATAAATTGGGATTTTGTTGTAAAAGTAACATTGATTTATCATCGATAGAATATTGCTCAATCTCTTGAATAGCTTTGGGGTCATTCTTAATTACTTTATCTAAATTTGACTTATATTTTTGTTCTATAGCATCTCCTAGTTTACTGTAAATCCCTGGTAATTCTGTCTGAAATTGGGTGACATAGATATAGTTATATATAGCTTCATCCCATTGTTTTAACTTGATTAAAGCATCGCCTAAATTGTAGTAAGACCAAGGAAAATTTATATCTATTTTAATTGCATTTTTGTAAGCTTTAACCGCCTCTTTCCATCTTTTCAACTTACCTAACGCATTTCCTAAATTATAATAAGACCAATAAAAATTATGATTTAACTCTATTACCTGATAATAATTTTTTATAGCTTTATTCCAATTTTGTTTTTGATACAATGCTTGTGCTAAGTAATAGTAATACCAGGAAAAATCAGGTTTTAGTGCAATAGCTTGATGGTAGTTTTCAATTGCTAAATCCCATTTTTTTTCCTGAGCATATATAGTGCCAAGATTGGCATACTCTTCGGATGTATTCAAAGTTGAATTGTTTTTTAATGACATTGTTTTTATTCCCTCCCTACCAAACTTGAATTACTAACCTGTTGTGCATTAAAACACATATTTGTGTTGTATGGCAAAATTCTAATTACTTATTGCTATCTAAACAAAAAAGATTTTATTATCTACACAACTTAAATTTCCTAAACTCCATATCATCTAAGTTATTTCAAAAAAATTATCGACTTGATTTAATTCTCATTCCTCAGGCACATTTTAAATACGTCCTAACTTACTCCCTACTCCTTAAAAAAGTTTCACGTCAAGAATCTAGAAATTTACTTAATTCAGGTATAATTAATTAATAGTTAGTTAAGACAAAATACTCTAATTCTAAGCAATTCAATGGGCATCTCTATAGAAGTTGACAATACAACCTTTGCTACCGAAGTATTAAAAAATTCCCACAAAAAACCAGTGTTAGTAGACTTCTACGCTACTTGGTGTGGTCCATGTAAAATGTTAAAACCAATCTTAGAAAAGTTAGTTCAAGAATATGACTTTATTCTAGCCAAAGTTGATGTTGATCAGAATCCAAACTTAGCTCAAACTTATGGTATAGAAGGATTACCAGATGTAAGAGTTGTAACTGCAGGAGAAGTTAAAACAGGTTTTGTAGGAGTTCTCTCAGAACCAAAACTACGAAATTTTCTAGGGAAACTTAATCTCTACTCAGAACTAGAAACAAATTTACAAGAATTACAGAACCTGATAAAATCAGGTAAATCTGAACAAGCAAAATATCTTTTGGATCAGCTATTCCAGAAATATCCTAATAACGTTAATATCATTTTAGAAGCTGCTAAGTTTTTGGTAAGCTTAAATAAGTTAGAAGAAGCAAAAAAGCTTATTGAAACTATTTGGGAAAATAACCGAGAATTTTATCCTCAAGTACAGACAGTAAAAGCATTAATTTACTTTAAAGAAGAAGCTGAAAATCTAGTTGATAGTACATCAGATAAAACTTATGCCAAAGCTTGTAGTCTGGCGTTATCAGATAACTACGAACAAGCACTAGAATTATTTTTAGAGCTAATAACTAAAAATCGTAAACATAAAAAAGATGACCGTCCCCGCAAAGCAATGCTTGCAATATTCCATATCTTAGGAGATAACCATCCAACAAGCAAAGAATATCGCAATAAACTATTAAACTTGTACTAAAGTCATTTCCAACTGCACATATCAAATTCCTACTGGCAGCACTAAACCTTCTCTGGCCATAACTGCCATAGGAAAAGCCGCCTTAACTTTTTCTGCCATCCGATCCAGAAAATCATCACTATGAGTTGGTTCGTGGTGAAAAATTACAACTTGCTTGACTCCAGCAGCTATAGCAACTTTAATTGCTTCCTGCCAAGTTGAATGTCCCCAACCAACTTTGGGCGACTTGGGATTATTATACTCATCATCAGTGTACATAGCATCATAGATTAGTATATCAGCACCGCGGGCTAAATAGACTACGTTTTCATCTAAGTGATCAGAAAAATGCTCTGTATCAGAGCAATAAACTACACTTCTCCCATTCCATGTAACCCTATATCCCATTGCTGTATTAGGATGATTCAGAGAACCAGTCTCAATCTCTATATCATGGAGCATCATTTTTTGCCCATGTTCAAGTTCATAAAATTGTAATTCTGCCTGGATACTTTCAAGGGGAATAGGAGAATTGGAGTGTAATACTCTCTCTAGAAAATGCTGTTTCATTGACTTCCCTTGTGGGGGAATTGCTCCATAGATGTGAAAACAATTTCCTTTACTAAAAGCTGGAGTGAACAATGGAAAGCCTTGAATATGATCCCAATGATAATGAGTAAAAAATATATAAGCTTCCACTGGCATCTCCTGTATTAGTTCTTTTCCTAGTTCTCGTATCCCAGTACCTCCGTCAAATATTAAACGGTTACCAGCAATTTGCATTTCTATACAGGAAGTATTTCCACCATATCGAACAGTTTCTTTTCCAGGGGTGGGAACACTACCTCGTACTCCCCAGAACTTTACTGTAAAATCCCCTAGATTTTTCAACAACTCCACAGAATGAATACTATTTTGGGTAGTTACTATAGTAGAAGGTTGAGTTTTCATATAAATTTTCTTACTTTAAAGTCTTACATTGTCCATGATGACGTAATAAGTGTTCACACAGCACTATGGCCACCATTGCTTCTACCATAGGTACAGCTCGAGGTAAAACACAAGGATCATGTCTTCCTTTGGCCGCTATAAATGTTTCTTTGCCTGCACTACTAACAGTACGCTGCTCTTTCCTTATTGTTGCAGTAGGTTTAAATGCTGCCCGCAACACAATATTTTCTCCGTTAGAGATGCCACCTTGTATCCCACCAGAACGATTTGTCACCGTGCGAATCTCACCTTGTTCATCTGTATAAAGTTCATCATTATGCTCACTACCCGTCAAAGTAGTACCTGCAAAACCAGAACCAATTTCAAATCCTTTACTTGCTGGCAAGGACATTACACCCTTAGCTAAATCTGCCTCTAGTTTATCAAATACAGGAGAACCCAAGCCCTTCGGGACATTCCGAGCTACACATTCTACTACGCCGCCCACAGAATCTCCCATATCCCTTATTTTTTCCACTAATTCAATCATTTTATCCGCGCATTCAGCATCTGGACAACGAACGATATTGCTTTCTACTTGCTCTATGGTTACTATTGTCGGATCAACAATTGCTTCTAAATTTTTTATCCGCTTAACATAGCCAACAATTTCGAGGCCAGAATATTGTTGTAAAATTTTTTTGGCGATCGCCCCTGAAGCTACTCGTCCAATTGTCTCTCTGGCCGAAGATCTTCCACCACCTTGCCAATTCCTGATACCATATTTAGCATCATAAGTTGCATCAGCATGAGATGGACGATATTTAATGGCCATATCCTGGTAATCTTGGGGACGAGCATCCTTATTTCTGACCAAAATCATAATGGGTGTGCCCAAGGTTCGACCTTCAAATACTCCAGACAGTATTTCACAAGTATCAGTTTCTTTTCGGGGTGTAGTAATTTTGCTTTGCCCTGGTCGCCTACGATCTAACTCATATTGAATTTCTTTAACATCTATTTCTAGCTTGGGTGGACAGCCATCAATTATGACTCCTACCCCTCCCCCATGGGATTCACCGAAGGTTGTTACCCGAAATAAATGTCCAAATATGTTGCCCATTACCCATTAAACTCAAACGATAAAGTTCTTGAAAATGATCTTAACTGCTTTCTGTTCAAATTCTTATCTTTCTAGACTCATCTTCCCTGGACTAAAGGCACAGGGGTATCTACCCAGCCTTAGCTCTTAGGCCAGTTGACTTTGCAGAGTCTGCTACTACTTTGGCAGTAGTCTTACACTTGCCGACCCGTCCCTCCAAAATCCTGGAATACCCTCCCGTGACTCTTCAAGTTGTAGCTTTTCGCCCTATAAGACTTAGCTAACTTAGAAATGGCTAGATTTAGTGAGATTGTGTTTACCTTCCTATTCCTCCACTTTTCTTCCTCCAATTAGTAACATCGTCCCTAATAACTGATTGTTGTCCCATATTTTGACCGGCTTTATGGATTGATGATAAGTTCCTACCATTTGGCCTATGTTGTTAACACAAGAAGGTAGAAACTTTACCTACTGGCGCGTCAAGACTTAAATATTACTTTAGGAAAATGATATGATACTAATTTTTTAAGACTTTTAGCTCAAAATCTATTTCACTATTTTTAGCTTGGCACGCCACTACAAGATCATTAAGATTTTCTTATCTCGAAGCTATAAACTTCATGTTTTGCAATGAAAGTCTTGCTATGCGTGATTCTTGACTGGTTTTGTAGCCAACAAGTCCCATAACGGTTTAATCTTCATGGTCATCAAAAGGATCGGCTAACTGCTTTGAAGGAGGTCCAAAAGCTGTATAAACCGAAAATACAGTAATGGCCAAAAGCATTACACCTATCGAAATACTAAGAACTATTGCAGGTTCCATATAATTCATTAAAATTATGAGTGTTATACATATACAATATTAAAAAACATTAAACTTTTCTGCTGAAAATAAATTACATCAAAACTTATGTCACAAAGAACTGGATTAGGAGAAATCCTCAAGCCCTTAAACTCTGCATTTGGCAGAGTCTCTCCTGGTTGGGGCACCACACCATTAATGGCCGTTTTTATTGGTTTATTTTTTGTCTTCTTGTTGATTATTCTCCAAATCTACAACTCTTCCTTGTTGTTAGAAAATGTTGATGTAGATTGGGCAAACCTATCTAAATAGGTTAAATTGAGTTATTGGGGTTAAGAAATTCAGTAAAGCTGAATTTTTATAGCCCTATGCATTCAATTAACTTATCTAAAATTTGAAGTAAGTTTTTATGAGGAAAAAAAGGTGAATATATTTGGTGTTGGTCTCCCAGAAATGATTGTAATTTTGGTGGTAGCTCTTTTGATATTTGGTCCGAAGAAGTTGCCAGAAATTGGTCGGAGTTTAGGACAAGCAATAAATAGTTTTAAGGCAGGAGCTAAAGATTTTGAAAATGAACTTAAACGGGAAGCAAAACAGTTAGAGGAAGGAGTTAAAGTTACTACATCGGTATCAGAACCAGAGAAAATAGTCGATGTTTCTTCTCCAACAAATACAAGCCAGAAAAGCTAATTTTGACGTTACACTATAGATGAAATTAGTCTGAGCTAATCTTGAAGATTGTTGTGATTTTGACTTTGAATTTTATTTAACTGTTAAGGGAATGAAAGAGGTTGCACCAACAGCAAACTTGGTGATTCCTAAATTAATTGTAGGTTTGGGAAATCCAGAGCTAAAATATAATCAAACTAGGCATAATATAGGATTTGCTGGAGTAGATACTATAGCTAATATCTGGCAGGTTTCTTTATCTAAAAATCGTAAGTTTAAAGCAGAATTTGGAGAAAGTACGAGACTAAAAGCAGACAAAATTTACTTGCTCAAACCCTTAACCTATATGAACAGATCTGGAGAAGCAATTCGTGCAGTGGTAGATTGGTATAAATTACCACTAACTTCAGTGCTGGTAATATATGATGATATGGATTTACCGATGGGACGACTGCGATTACGGTTGTCTGGTTCAGCAGGTGGCCATAATGGGATGAAGTCGGCGATCGCTCATTTGGGAACTCAAGAGTTTCCTCGTTTGCGAATAGGTATTGGTAAACCGAAAAACCTTACTACTGAAAGTGGAGAACCAAAAACTATTAGTCATGTTTTAGGAAAGTTTAGTCCCACAGAAAATAGATTAATGGTTCAAGTCTTAGAACTGGTTGTAGATGCAGTAGAATTTTCTCTCAAACAAGGAATTGAAAAAGCTATGAGTCTCTATAACAGTAGAACGATTAGCGAAAATTCTGGGCCTAAAGCTCACTCCTAGAAGGAATGCTTTATATTTCTTTGTTTAAGGGTGTTTTGTGTTGCGGGACAAAATGAAACACCTCTAAATATAGTGCATAGTTTTACTCCAGAATAAGAAAACTTGCTAGCTTAGATTTTGAGTTATGTACACTTACTGAAAAATTGGGTTTAAAACCTCGCCCTTCTATTTTATTTTAACTAAAATAACTCCCGTTATTGTCCAAGAACATTCCTAGGGTGAAGACTTATTCAATTAAAGTACTAAATACCCCCTATTTTTTTGCATAAACAGTTAACATAAGCCAGGTAAATTAAATGAATAAATTTTTTATTGCTAGCATTTTTAAAAAATGTAGTTATTATATAAAATTTTACTTTTGAGTAATCGTTAAAGATTGGCTTTTAACTATTAATGAATCCTAAGAGTCTACCAGAAACTACTGCTTATATCAGAGTAACTCGTCAGTCTTGGCAAAAAGGCACTATTGAAGGAGAGGTTAGTGCTGGTCCTTTTGGTTGGCAATTTAAATGGCGCTTTAGGCAGGGAAAAACTCTTTCTATTCAACCTTCTCAAGGACGTGCTCTAATTCAAGAACCTTTAGGTAGATTTCTAGAAAAATGGGATTATCAACTAGAGCCTGGTAGCAATTACTCCTTTACTATTAAGGCTAAGTTTTAGCAAAAATTAAATCTTAAACCTTTCCTACTTCTATGCTCCTTAAATTGAAAAGTCCTGGGGAGATACACACAAGATGAAAACCAGTAAAGCTGCTGCTCACGTCGTCGGAAATCAAGAAGCCGCGGAGGGCAGAGCGACATCTCCAAGGATAGTAGTTCCAGGAGCCTCCACGACGTTCTCTTTTGCTCCTAATTTTGTCCTGCCGAATGTGGGTTTAACCTCATCCATTTACATTCATCATTTCCATTGCAATATGGTTTAATTAAATAATACTTAGCATTTTTGCGATCACCTTGATTATTTTCCCCATAATTTTCCCCATTTTTAATAATTTTAATTGGTCCTGTCATCCCTTCAAAATCAGTATTTAATAGAGCTTTATTGATTCCTTCTGGTGTAGGAGTTCCTTTGTTTTTATGCTCTTGAGAAATTGCTAGAATGAACATTTCAGTTGCATCATAAGATGCACCAAGGCGCGTGATTAAATCATCCTTTGTATTCCAAAAACTCTGAAATTCTTGAATGTTTGGATCTGACTTAGAGGGTACCCAAAATCTTCTAATTATTATGTTTTTCAGTACTGACTTGTTTTTAGAATATGTATTCAAAAAATCTGGAGTATACACAGGATTATTACCAATCAGTAAAAAATCACCTTTATTTTCTTCAATAATTGCCTTATTTTGATCTTTTTGGGATTGAGTGTATGCACCCATAAATAAAAAAATAACTGTATTATTCTCATTATATAAAGGATTATTCTTGTATTCTCTAAGTTTTTTTCTCAAATTTGATTCCGTTTTTCCATTTAATTCACACTCTACAATATTTTTTTCCTGTATCGTTTTTGGGAGAAGTTTTTTTGCTTCATAAGATGAAGAAAAAGCAAAAGCATCGGTACTATCGCGAAAAATAATTACATATTCTATTTCTATATTCTCATTATTAATGTACTTTATAACTGCATCCATCGCTTCACTTGTTGTTCCAACAACTCTAAAGAAAAATGAAAAATCAAGTTTAGTATTGAGCGCATTTTTACTTGAAAAAAACTTTTTATAAATTTTATTTAGGCTTTCTCTAGTAGAGCTAGCACCTGGTGTAATTTGATTTATTTTAAGTTCATGATATTTATTAATTACATGGGTTGTAGCTCTGGAAGAATAATGACCTATAAATCCTAAAATAGGATTATCTAAAGTATCATTATAGGATCCTATTTCCTTAGCTATTTTTTCAGCTTGCTTCCCATCGTTATGATCGTCAGCCATTAAGACTAATAATTTCCAAGAAGAATCTTCATTATTATTAAACTTATATTGTTTCCAAGCTACCCCTCTAAGTATATTCTTACTTACATATTTTAAGGTGTTAGTAAAAGGAATAGCAACACTTATTGCATAGACTTGCTTTTTACTTAACGATTCTTTTTGAATATCTTGCATAATTTTGGCATTATTCAAAGCAATTAAAAGAGAGGGATCTTTATCTGCGTCCTCTCCTTCCCATGCATTGTTTAAATGCCTAACAGCTTGTTCATAATTACCCTGAGCTAATTTATTTCTCCCAAGACTTTCTTGCCTTGAAGATGGCATGTTTTCGGGAAAATTAATATCAATATTTCCCTCTTTTTCACCACAAGTTAAGAATTCAGATTCAATAGGACAAAGATCAAAAATGCTTCTAGACTTATTTTTTTCTATATAGTCGAGAATTACGATAAAAGCTAAAAGAACACACAAAAAAGATATATACCACAAATCACGATTATTATTCTTTGATGATTCTCGTCTAATTTTATGAGAAACATCAGCGGGTATTTCAGGCCAAATTTTTTCTAAAGCTTCTATTGATATTGCTCTTCCAAACTTTCCTTCTCCATCACCCTTAATTTTATGAGTAACTATACCCATAACTAATCCTGTATTAGTATCAATAACGGGGGCACCACTATAACCATCACGAAGAATTCCTTTTTTGATCTCTAACTTTCCAACTGCAACTTTTTCTGTTACATTTTCTATTATTTGTAATGCTTTTTCTCCATTAGCCTCAACTATCATTTTTCCTTTTATTGTTTTACGACTAAGCGCGTGATCTTCTCCAAAAAGATAACAACCAGGAATGTTAACTTCTAATTTTTTTTCTTGCTTTCCATATAGAATCATTAAGTCCAAGGATGAAGCTGAAAAAGTTGTATTGATTTTTAAAATAGCTAAATCTAAACCTTGAACGTCTCCTATCTTTATAACTTCTGCTCGAGAACCATTTACCCTTATATTTTCTTCTCCACCCACATCCCTAATAACATGAGCACAAGTAAGCAGATAAGTATAATTATGTTGTTTATGAAATATAAATCCAGTACCAATAACATTTTCTTTTTTGGCGCTTTTGATTATAACAATAGAATCTTCTAAGTTGCTCATTTTCTAACTTTTTAGGTTTCAAAACTAACTTAACTTTTAAACTAGTACCCCACCTTTCCTTTAGTAATATAGATATTACCCTGCCCCCCAAAAATCAAACCTATTTTTACCTCAGCTTGTTCAATTTCCATATCTTTATTGATTTATTGCCCAGCTTCAGCAATAGAACGACTAATACTAATTAATATAGGTTTAACCTTAGCAAAAGCAGATTTAACTCCTTTAATAACATTAGTAGAAATAGGTTGTGCTTCATACTCTGGGACTTCTGCCTTGAGCAAAAAACCATTTTCTAGTTCAATTAATTTAGTAGCCATATATAATTATTATTGCTAAATTTAATTTGTATTTTATTGTAGAAGAAATAGTGCCTGAAAATCTTTATAATATGCCATGGAAAACCTCATGGGAATTATTAATATCAAATCCGTTGGCCTCGGAGTCATATAATTCCCATCGTCATTATGGGCCAAAGGTAGTTAGACCTTAGAATATGGACTTACAACAATGTATGAGGATGGTGAGGTACATTAATTTCATGAATTTATTTGACATCTTAAAGTTGGAAACTAATTGTGACATCTTTAAAGTCAATTGGTATTTAGATTCTTTAAACAGAAAGGAGTCAAACTTGATATTGATTTTCTTCTTATTAAAAAAAATATGACTAAATTTGTATTCATAACTGGTGGGGTAGTTTCCAGTATTGGTAAAGGAATTGTAGCAGCAAGCTTAGGCCGCTTGCTCAAATCACGGGATTATTCTGTTTCCATTCTTAAACTAGACCCCTATATAAATGTAGATCCGGGGACAATGAGTCCTTTCCAGCATGGAGAAGTATTTGTTACAGAGGATGGGGCAGAAACTGACCTAGATCTAGGCCACTATGAACGATTTACAGATACCTCAATGTCTCGTCTTAATAGTGTTACCCAAGGTTCGATCTACCAGGCAGTAATTAATAAAGAAAGACGAGGAGACTATCAAGGAGGAACTGTTCAGGTAATCCCCCATATTACTAACGAAATAAAAGAAAGAATACATAGAGTAGCAAGAAATTCTAACCTAGATGTGGTAATTACGGAAATAGGGGGAACAGTAGGAGATATTGAATCTCAGCCGTTTTTAGAAGCCATTCGACAGTTTCGCAAAGATGTAGGCAAGAATAATGCTTTGTATATCCATGTTACATTAGTGCCTTGGATTGCTTCTGCTGGAGAAATGAAAACTAAGCCAACTCAACACTCGGTCAAGGAATTACGCTCCATTGGTATTCAGCCAGATATTTTGGTCTGTCGTTGCGATCGCCAACTGAGTCAAGGCTTAAAAGAAAAGATGTCTGAATTCTGTGATGTACCTGTAGAATCTGTAATTACATCTCAGGATGCTCAAAGTATTTATGAAGTACCTCTAATGTTAGAAGGAGAAGGGCTAGCAGTACAAGTTCTAGAATTGTTAAACATGGAGAAACGTCAACCAGATCTTAGTAAGTGGGAAACTTTGGTTAATCGTCTTTACCATAAGGACAAAGAAGAAATGGAAACTAACCAAGGCCAATTATCTACTACTACTATAGAAATTGCTATAGTAGGTAAGTATATTCAACTAAGTGATGCTTACCTGTCAGTGGTAGAGGCATTACGCCATGCAGCGATCGCTGTTGGTGTAGACTTAAACCTGCATTTAGTCAATGCTGAAGATTTAGAAACTAAAGGAGCTAAGACTTATCTGGAAAATACTCATGGAATTATTGTTCCGGGTGGGTTTGGTGTGAGAGGTATTGATGGTAAGATAGCTGCGGTTAAATATGCCAGACTAAATAGAATTCCTTTTTTGGGATTATGTCTAGGAATGCAATGCGCAGTAATTGAGTGGGCACGAAACATAGCAAAATTGGATGCTGCCCATAGTTTTGAGTTTAATCCTCAAACACCAAATCCAGTGATTAATTTATTACCAGAACAACAAGATGTAGTAGATTTGGGGGGTACTATGCGACTTGGACTTTATCCTTGCCGTCTTCAAGGGGACACATTGGCATTTAAAACTTATCAGCAAGAAGTAATTTATGAACGTCATCGTCATCGATATGAATTTAATAATGCTTACCGAAACTTGTTCTTAGAAACAGGCTATCTAATCAGTGGAACTTCCCCTGATGGTAGATTAGTAGAAATTATTGAGCTTCCTAATCATCCTTTTTTTATTGCGACTCAATTCCATCCAGAGTTTCAATCTCGACCTAGTACACCCCATCCTCTATTTCATAACTTTTTTCAAGCAGCTAATTCACAAAAAAAGTGTTATGATTTGTCTGTCAATAATGCTGAAGCAACTCAAGACAATTTAGTTAATACAGGTTCTATTCCTTAATTCTGATTCTGAAAATCTTACAGTTCCTTTCAGGTTTATGAAGTACAGTAGCAGTAATTTTTAAATATTTTTGAAGTATGGAATAAGCTTTAGTAGTTATTAGGAAAGATTTTTGCTTTAAACTTGATTTATTTTTGTTATCAAATTTAAAAGCCTGAAATAGGGTAAGATTAGTTATTTGAGTTACTGTTAACTACTATCAGATTTTATCATATTTGTAAATGATATTTACTCTTAATCAAAATTGTATAGTGACTTGACTTGCAGGACTTGGGTAAATGCAAGAAATCAAAGTTTTAAGGGGGTCATGTGGCCTACTGGATTAAAATAAATTATGAAAGAAACATATACTTGATCGATCTTGACAGTATTACTGCTTTTTCTTGTCAACCAAATAAGCGGATAACTTTTTGGTTGCCAAATAGTAGTCAAGCAATTATATTGAATAAGCAAAATTGCGAATATGAGTATCACTTGGTTCTAGAATATATAAAAAAAAAGATTGAAATAGGCTATAAAACTCATAATGAATCCTGGGTGATAATTATTTATGACCGCTATGAATGGTTGATAAATTTGAATTGTATTACTACATTTGTTTGGGAAGCTAATGGTCGGATAACTTTTTGGCTACCAGATACTACAAAAGATATTGTTATTCACCCCTATAGTAACCCAGAAGCTTATGAAAAAGTTTTGAAATTTATCAACCAAGCAACTGGGAATTCTTTACCTTAAGACAATTTGATAGTAGATAGATATAGCACTCGAAGCAAAGGTTAGGACATTACTAAATGCTGAAATTCAGTCAGGGATTACTTCTGACTTCTTACTTACCCGTAGTGCTATACTTCGACTGCTATATAGCACTCGAAGCAAAGGTTAGGACATTACTAAATGCTGAAATGCAGTCAGAGATTACTTCTGACTTCTTACTTACCCGTAGTGCTATACTTCGACTGCTATAATAGTAAATAGTGGATGTTAACTTTTCTTCATACCAAAGTTTTCATTTTGTGATTCAGATGTGTAACCACTATTAATAATAATTTAATAATAATTAAAATACTGCTATCTATTACCTATTATCTTATTTCCAAGGATATAGAATTATTGATCTGAAAATTTAGTCCAAGCCAATTTAGCAGCTCCAACAATACCAGCTTGATTACCTAATTTAGCAGTTAATAACTGTAAGTTTAAATAAGAACTAAAAAGAACTCGTCGCTCAATTTCTGCTTTAGTTATAGGCAAAAAAAGTTTTGCTGCAGCACTTATTCCACCACCAATAATCACTGCTTCTGGAGTTAAAATATAAATTAAACTTGCTAACCCTGCTCCTAAAACTCGTCCATAATTTTGCCAAAATTCTAGGGCAAACTTATCTCCAGCTAAAGCTAAATTTGCTAACTCTAAAGGTTCTTTTCCTGTATCTCGACGAATAGCTTGAACAGAAACATATTGTTCCAAAGAACCATTATTACCACTGTTACATTTAGGTCCATTAGGGTTTAGAGTTATTAACCCTAACTCTCCCGCCGCACCTTGATGACCTACAAATAATTGGCTATTTAAAATAATTGCTCCTCCAACACCAGTACCCAGGGTCAGCATAATCATATTTTTAAACTGACTACCTGCTCCTAGCCAAGCTTCCCCTAAACCAGCACAGTTAGCATCATTAGCTATAACGACTGGTAAACCAGTCTTTTGCGTCAATAATTCGGCTATAGGAACCTCTTGCCAATCTGTTAAATTAATTGCTACCTTAGATATCTTACCTTGAGCATCAACAGGACCTGGTACTCCAATACCTATCCCTTGGATAATTCCTAAGTTGTTTAGTTGAGGTTCTTTTATTATTGTGAATATTTTATCTTTTATTAAATCAATAACTGCTTTTGGAGTAGCAGGTTGAGGAGTTGGAACAGTCAAAGATTGATGACATACTCCATCTCTACTAAAACATCCCAGTTTAATGGAGTTAAACTAAGCCAGGTAAGTTACCTTATCCGACTCGTCTTCAGAACCGGACGTGAGACTTTCATCTCATCCTGGCTCCTCTCCTAAACGTCCCTTTTCATGGGTACATCCCTACCTTAAGTATCAACATATCCTCCAGCCATTAATCTTCAGGTAAATCCTGTAACTTTAGCCTATGGGTATGTCTTTTGATCTAAGGCAATTTTAGTATCGTGGCAATGTCAGTGCAACAGTTGTTTATTCTTGTATTTGTTGTCCCCAACTTTAGACCTTGGTATTATGTGGTCTACTTCCATTGGTCTAAAGGTTAACCCACAAGATGCGCATTTATTCTTTTGTCGCTTGAACAGCGTTGTGACTTCTTTCCTGAGACCTGGATATTTACCAATTCTGCTACTCCAATAAGTCCAATCACCATCATAGGGTGATTTATTACCTTTAACTTTGATGTGCCGTATAATAGATACATCAGAGTGTTTGTTTAGTATATACTCACCATCGTTGAGTACCCAATTTCTAGCTTCTTTTACGTTGAGGAAATACTTGTTCTTCACCCAGGTGGCTGACTTGTTTGGATGTCTTCTGCTTGCCCATCGACCTAATCTTTTCCATAAAAGGTTATCAACTTTGTTGAATACCTCTTTGCTGACTACGGTAGAGTAGTAATTAGTCCATTCCCTGATTACCGGGTTGAGTTTAGTTATTAGAGCTTTAACGGGGGCAGTTTTGTGAGAGTCAGATATTTGTGCCATCTTCCGGTAGTGAGTTTTGACACTTTTAGAGGAGGGTTTAATCAGGGTTTTAAATCCTTGCTTGGTTGTCTTTACCTTATGTTGCCTTATTGTGAATCCTAGGAAGTCAAATCCAGGTTTGTTTCCTTCATATTCTTCCAAAGTGTGAGCAATTTTAGTTTTTTCTGGTTTTAATTCTAATCCCACGTGGCTTAACCATTTTTGAATCACGGCTTTTGCTTGTAATACTACTTCAATATCTTCATGTAGGATGACAAAGTGATCAGCATAACGTATTAGAGATAGGCTGTTTTGTTTATCTCGTTTTGCCATTGTTCCTCCACTTGGATATTTGAGGGGAAGTTTTTTGGCAAATTCCGTTAGCCTTTCTTCCATGCCGTGTAGGGCGATGTTTGCTAGTTGGGGAAGAATTACCCATCCCTGTGGGATTACCCCTCCCTGTGGCGCACCCACCCCCAAGAGGGGTTGCTGGAATTGTTTATTGTTAAATATTCCAGACTTTAGCCATTGTTTGATTAATCCTCTGAAAGGAGATTGACCTATTTTTCCTAGCAGTGCATCATGGTTAATTCTGTCAAAACATTTGGATATATCAGCATCTAGCAAATATTTGGGTTTAAGCTTAATGCTTTCAAAAATTGCCTCAATGGCATCATGTGCTGACCGTCCCGGTCTAAAACCATAGCTATTAGGTTCAAAACGTGCCTCCCATTCTGGTTCCATGCCTAACTTCACCAGAGCTTGTAACCCACGGTCGTACATTGTCGGAATGCCTAACGGAAGTTTTCCATCTTTCCCTGGTTGTGATATCCAGACTCTAGGGGTTGGACTTGCTTTGAGGTAACGCGATGCAAGTAGGTTCACCAAGTCAAATCGTTGCATTGGTGGTAGATTTGTAATATCATCCACTCCAGCAGTTTTCCTTCCTTGTCTATCCTGTGTCACGTGTCTAACAGCTAACAACCTTGCATAATAACTTTTGGTTAGAAGTCTTTGGTATTTACGCATTTTGCGGATTTCGCCACGGCTGGATGCTCTGTAAATTAACTTTTGCAACTTAAATACATTCTTCTCAACCCGTTTCCAGTCTATGTCCTTCCATTTAAGTTGAGGATCAATAGAAATTTGAGACGGTCTATCGTCTGTATCCCATGCCACTCTTAAAAAGGGTTTTGGATTGCCCAATCTTCTTTTTAGTGTTTTAGCTTTATTCATTGCTAATGATTACCTTACATTACGTCTAACAGTGGGTACGTCTGCATAGATATGCTTCTTACCCAATCCTACTCTCTCTAAGACCTACGTCTAGAATGCGCAGATTAACCTTGAATGGCTTCCTAAGTATCTCGACCTATATTCTTAGGTGTCTTAGAGAGGTTTCCTCGTTCCCTTATGCCTTTGTTACGACTGATTTAGTGGGGTAAAATCTCCCGGAGGGTTCGTATTGGTTGTTGATAACCTCGGATCAATAAGGTTATCCAAAGACCCTCTGACTTTCGTCCTACATCCCATAGCTACCTTTGGAATGGTCTATAGTAACGAGAGTTTAATTACCTTCCTGTTCGTCCACTTGTCAGCCTCTGCTAGAAGTCTCACTTATATGGTAGTTAAAGCTTTGACTCCGTTTAGACCAGCTTCGGGGATTGATGTTCAGTCGCTACCCCGTGGCCTATGCTTTCTACCCAACAACAAGGCGGTGGAATTTCACCACTAAGGACATAAGAGTTTTCCAATGGCCATATTTAACTTTCTTGAATATTAGCCATGGAAGGCTTGCTATACTTGCTTTTTAGCAGTTTTGACTAGCCAACGAGTCGCACTGTTCCTCCTATATCAATACCTATAACTAGAGAGTTCATTTAATATCTTTCAATACTAGAATTAAATATAGGTTCAACCCGAATGGCAATTATAGCTGAAGGGCGAACCACCATATATTCTCCTTGAATAGTCTTAATTGGTACATTCACAAACTCTTGAGAGTCATGCTTTGGAACTACAACGCCACTGTACCAGGTTTGAAAATCTCTAAGACTAAGAAAACGTACTTCTTCACGAGCGCCACCTTCTAATAAAAGGTGTATGGCAAATTCATCAGGATTTTTGGGCATATCTCTTACACTTACAAGTCAAAAGTTAAAAGTACCAATTTCGACTGCTTCATGAAACCTATACAAACCTAGACAGGCTTGCTGTTCAATTCCTGCTTCAACCAAGGGAGACGGCACCTTCAAGTCCACAGGCGTTCACCGATAAGCTATCGGCATTTTTTG
>JAKQYG010000200.1 GCA_023356515.1 Trichodesmium sp. MAG_R04
TTCCCATCTCATAATTAGTACCTGAGTCGTTAGGATTTAGTTTCAGTGCTTGATGATAGCAATTAATAGCATTTTCTACTGTTTAACTTCCATATAAGAATTCATATCAACCTTGAAATTGTTCCAATTTTGATTTTTATCTGACCAAATTTCCTGTTTGATTTCTGCTACACTTGGTTGATGACCATTCTGGTTTTTAATTTCTAATTTGGCTGAGATACGAGAATTCATACTAACCTTGAAATTGTCATTATTCTGAGTTTTATTTTTATCTGACCAAATTTCTTCGGCTTTATAGTGATAAATAACTGCTTCATCTAGCCTTCCGAGGCATTTTAAAGCTACACTAAGATTATAGTAAACTGTACCTAAATTAGGATTTAATTCTATCGAGTTTTGATAACAAGATACTGCCTGAGTAATTTGCCCTTCTCTATACAATTTATTTCCTAAATTAAAATGGTCATTAGCATTGACTTCTTTTGCTCACAGGTAGTTTTTGCTAATTCTAATTTTTTTTCCTTTAAGTATAATTCTGCTCGTTGATTTAATTGAGTAGCTATCTTTTCAAAGTTCACTTCTGACATTTTTTACCAACCTTTTTAAGACAAATTGACGGCTTTGTTCCATGAAAGTAGCGATCGCTATCATCTGAATCCTTCTCTCAAAGTTTTCCTCAGTATCACGATTGGATAACTAGAAGGAGAATTCTAGAATATTGGTTAAACTAAGGTAAAGTCAAAGGCTTAATCGACATAGGTCATTACCTGCTACGTTCCGAATTTCCTCGACTCTAATTGTCTATGGCAAAAACATTTCTGTGAGGGATAAAGAAATTGATCGAAAATTCAGGGGATTAATTACTCCACTATCTGACAAAACAGTTTCTGATTTATAACCTTTTGGCGTAGGATGCCGACAGATATAAGCTTGGTGATTACTTATATCTAAAATCCAATATTCGAGAATATTTGCTTTAGCATAAATAATTGCTTTTTCTTGCCTATCTATTCTTAAGTTCGTATCGGAGATTTCGATTAAAAAGAATATTTCCTTAGACTTTTGGTCATGGAAACAAACAATTTATTTTTCATTTATCCATCTCCTACCCTGGGTTTTCTATTTTATTACTTTGCAAATTTTCCCTGCCTTTACTATTTTTATTTTCTCTCACACTTTCTGGAAATATGAAACTGAAAAGGAAAATTAACCATGGTTGAAAACCTAATTCCCTATTTATCTATTGGTGCATATTTACTCCTAACTTTAATCATCGGAATTATTGGTTATCGTCGCCAAAAAAATATACCAGAAGATTACTTTCTAGCAGATAGAAAAATTGGTTCCATAGTTCTATTTTTGGTAAGTCTACAAAAAAACTTGCCCTACACCCTGAAAAACAACCAACATTTGAGAAAAACACACCCATAAACTACAAGTACTGTCTATAATATCTAAAATATCTAAAATAATTAAGAGCTCAAAATCTATTCAGTCCAAAAACTGGCCTTTATGGTTCATATTAAACGCTTGGAACTGACTAACTTTAAATCCTTCGGTGGCACAACTACAATTCCGTTGTTGCCTGGCTTTACTGTGGTTTCTGGACCGAATGGTTCTGGTAAATCCAATATTCTCGATGCACTTCTCTTTTGCCTAGGCCTCTCTACTTCCAAAGGTATGAGAGCTGAACGGCTCCCAGACTTGGTAAACAATAGATTAGCTGGACGTAAAACAGTTGAAACTATTGTTACTGTTACCTTTGATTTAGAAGACCTGTCAAATCAAAATAATGGCCATAATCAACTTGGCTCACCACAGCCACAACTATCGGAAGTAGAAGAAAATGGAGCTCAGATTTCCGAAACTGAAGATTCTTTTGAAATAGCTAATTCTTTTGATTCATTATTAGAGTGGAGTATTTCTCGTCGCCTTCGAGTTACTAAACAAGGTACTTATACTTCTACCTACTATATGAATAGTCAGCCATGTACTTTGAGTCAACTCCACGAACAACTAAATCAACTTCGGGTTTATTCTGAAGGATATAATGTAGTTCTTCAGGGTGATGTGACTGGTATTATTTCTATGAAGTCTCGCGAACGTCGGGAGATTATTGATGAATTGGCAGGTGTGGCTGAGTTTGACAGAAAAATTTCTTTGGCAAAGGAAAAGTTAGATTTGGTTAAGGAGCAAGAAGAAAAAAGTCGCATTGTAGAAAGGGAGCTCAAAAAACAATGTGACCGTCTTTCCCAAGATTGTGTAAAGGCTAAAAAATATCAAGAACTACGAGGTGAACTAGAAGAAAAAAGTCTCTGGCAAATAATACTTAAATGGCAAAATTTACAAAAACAGGAATGGAAGCTTAGGGAAAATATTGAGTCAGGCGATCGCTCTCTTGGTGAATTTAAGCAAAATAGTCAAGCTAAAGAAACTGAAATTACACAAGCTCAAACGGAACTAGACGAACTTAACGCTCAAGTAAAAGCTTTGGGAGAAGAAGAACTTTTAGCTTTACAGTCAACCCTCGCAACTCAAGAGGTGGAGTGTCGTCAACTTCAAAAAAAGTATAAAGAATTAGAAACTACCATTCAGCAGACTAGAAGCAATTTTGGCCAACTAGAACAAGAAGTAGATGAACACCAGCAAAATTTAGAAGTATTCGCTACGGAAAAAGTAGTCCAAATTCAAAATGTCTCATTTTTAGAAGCTACTAGTAAGGAAGCCCAAGAAATTCTTAATGAACAACGAGAGTCAGCTAGTGCTATTGCCGATACTGCTGAAGCTTGGGTAAAACAACAAGCTCAACTGCATCATCAAATTGAAAATCTACAACAAACTCTCAACCCCCAACGAACTGAGCAAGCTAGAGTTAGGGAACGGGCTTACCAGTTAGAAAAGCAAATTCAAGAACAGCAAGAGTCTCTAAGAATTTCAGGAGTAGAAATTGAAAATAAAAATAACTACCATAAACAGGTAAAAGAGTCAAAAGAAATATCCCAGTATCAAGTAGAATCTTTAACAAAACAATTAGAGGCTGTAGAACAAGAGCTACAAATTCAGGAAGATACTCAAATTCGCTTATTACAAGAACAAAGAGACAGACAAAGAAAACTTGATAAGCTAGAAGCCCAACAACAGGCAATTCAAGAAGCTACAGGTACTTATGCTACTAAAATGCTACAACAGTCTGGTATTTCTGGGATTTGTGGTTTAGTGGCACAACTAGGGAGAGTTGACTCTAAATATCAACTAGCTTTAGAAATTGCTGCTGGTGGCCGTCTAGGAAATATGATAGTTGAAAATGATGGGGTGGCAGCTTCTGGCATTGAATTTTTGAAACGACAAAGAGCTGGCCGGATGACATTTTTACCTTTGAATAAAATTAGACCTCCTGGGCTTAACCGGAATAATAGTTTACGTTGGGGAGCAGCTGGGTTTATAGATTATGCGGTAAATTTGATTGAGTGTGATCCCCGTTATCGAGATATTTTTGCTTATGTGTTTGGTTCGACTGTGGTATTTGATGTTTTGGTGAATGCCCGTAAGTATTTGGGTCAATATCGGATAGTTACTCTGGATGGGGAAATATTGGAAAGTAGTGGGGCGATGACTGGTGGAAGTATGTCGCGCCGTTCGGGAAGCTTGCATTTTGGTACAGTTGATGGTGGTGACTTGACAGAAATGGGGGAAATGGAAAGTCATCGTCAACGTTTACAAGAAATAGATATGGTTCTGGAGCGATGTGTGGTTGAGATAGATCGCTTAAGAGAAAAGGTGAAAGAGCGATCGCAAGGTTTGATGGAAGGAAGGCAGTATTTTAGGGAAACCCAGCTAAAATTAGAACAAATTAAGGCAGAATTGCAAAGATTGACTAAACAATATGAGCAAGGACAAGAGCAACTAGAGAAAAATATTAAAGAACTAGCTCATGCTCAAACTCGCTTAGTATCCCTGGACCAAGAAATTCCAACTCAGGAAGTTCAATTAACTGAGTTAAGGGAAACTTTGGCTGAGTTAGAAAAATCTCATACTCATAGTGAATGGCAACAGATACAAGCTATGATCCGGTCTCAAGAGCTAGTTTTGCAAGAACAGGTAGCTAATTTGCGGACTGCTGAACAAAAACTACAGGATTTGGAAAATCAACAACAGCTCTTGCAGGAAAAGCTAGAAGCGGTTTCCCGTCGCCGTTTAGAATATCAAGAGGAAGAATTAAAGGTTTCTGATACCATAAAAGAAGTAAATAGTCAAATTTTAGTTGTAAATGAGCAAATTGCCCAGACTAAATCAGGTATGACCAAAGTAGAAGAAAGGTTGGGCACAGAGAAACAAAAACGAGACCAAGGTGAAGCTAATCTGCGGGAGCTATATTTGGCTAAACAAAAATTAGAATGGCAAATACAAAAATTACAGGAATCTCAAGAGGGACGTCGGGAACAATTAGTCCCTTTACAAATTCAGTTAGAAGAGCAGAAGGCAGAACTGCCTGACCCATTGCCAATAGTACCCGAGAAGATGAAAATGGGAGAGTTAGACAAGGAGGTGCGATCGCTACAGAAACAACTTCAAGCCCTAGAGCCTGTAAATATGTTGGCCCTCGAAGAATATGAACAAACTCAGAAACGACTAGAAGAATTAAGTCAAAAGTTAGCCACTCTGGAAGGAGAGCGGACAGAACTGTTGTTAAGAATAGAAAACTTTGCTACCTTGAGACAGCGTTCATTTTTTGAAGCTTTTAATGCTGTGAACCAAAATTTTCAGACAATATTTGCTTCACTTTCTGAAGGAGATGGTTATCTACAACTAGAGAACCAAGAAGATCCTCTTAGTGGTGGGTTAAATTTAGTAGCTCACCCCAAAGGTAAGCCAGTACAAAGATTGGCTTCTATGTCTGGAGGAGAAAAGTCTTTAACAGCCTTAAGCTTTATTTTTGCCCTACAACGTTATCGTCCATCTCCTTTTTATGCCTTTGATGAAGTAGATATGTTTTTAGACGGGGCAAATGTGGAGCGATTAGCTAAAATGATTAAACAACAGGGAGAACAAGCTCAGTTTATTGTGGTAAGTTTACGAAGGCCAATGATGGAATCATCAGAGCATACTATAGGGGTTACCCAGGCTAGAGGTGCTCATACCCAAGTTTTAGGTATAAAAATGACTAAACATTAGATATATTGGTCTTGCAAAACTGCAAGTCAATTTAAGAAGGAGACGGAAGTTACAAACTCCTAAGGGATTAGCAACTGTTGGGTATAATCTGGTATAGTATATAGTGGTTACCCATTAATTATCTATTTTATGCTAATAGGACTCAAAACCAAACTGCAACAAAATAATCAGCTTTATCTCACTTTTGGCTTTTAACTTTTAACTTTTAACTTATTATTTAATTATTTAATTATTTAAGAATCGGGATTAGACTATAATGACATCTGAAAAAATCCGTCAACGCTCCGGACTGTTAGGAACTCAAGTAATTACTCGTGATCAAGGTAAACGCCTAGGAGTAGTAAGTCAATTATGGATAGATGTTGATAGACGGGAGGTAGTAGCTATTGGGTTACGGGACAATATATTGGCAGTGGCTGGGATACCTAAGTTTATGTTTCTCAAAAACATCCGTGAAATAGGTGATGTTATCTTAGTAGATAATGAGCAAGCAGTAGAAGAAGATATTGATACTGAAGCTTATAGTAGCCTAATAAATAGTGAAGTTTTGACAGAAAATGGTGATTTGTTAGGCCGAGTTCGAGATTTTAAGTTTGATACAAAAGATGGCAAAGTTTTGTCATTGATTATTGCTTCTATTGGTATACCACAAATTCCAGACCAAATTATTAGCACTTATGAAATGCCTATTGATGAAATTGTCGCTAGTGGGCCTAATCGTCTAATTGTTTTTGAAGGTTCTGAAGAAAAACTACAACAGTTGACAGTAGGAGTATTAGAACGTCTGGGTTTAGCAGAAGCACCTTGGCAACGAGAGGAAGAAGGGTTATATAATCTTCCTACTATAAGTCCTGATAAGCAATTAGGTCCAGGACAATTAGTGACCCGTGAACCTATTCGTACGGTAAAACGCTCTACTCAGGAAGCACGGAATGAAAGCTGGGCTGAAATAGAGCCAATAGAACGTAGAGTAGTTGAACCAGAACCAGTTTATCGTAAGTATTATGAAGAGGACATAGCTCCTCCTCCGCGAAAGCTAGAAAGAGAACCAGTTTATGATGACTATTATGATTCAGAACCTGTTGCTTCCCCATCTCCATCTCGGGTAAGAGTTGAGCCTACTAATAATGACTACTATGAGAAGGATAATTGGGATGATTCAGATGCTGGATATGATTATGAAGAGGATAGATACCAGAGGAAAGAGTATCAAGCAACTCCAGAGTATGAATATGATGAGGAGATAGAGAAGGATGCTTGGGATGATGATGAGGGTTCAAGGCCTTATAAAGCAACCCGTGTGAATATTCCTCAGAAAACTAAGGTGCCAGAATATGAAGAGGAACCAGGTGGTTATTAAGCAAATATTAGGCCATAAAGAAGCAGCAGTCTGGATAATTGACATCCTCCCCAGCCTAAAGGCACTGGGTTTCCTACCGAGCCGTAGCTCCTCGGCGGGTTGATGTCTCACAGGCTGCTGCTACTTTGGCAGTAGTCTTATGCTTACTGACCTGTCCGTAATAGTTTATGCATCAATTTTTTTACCGCGTAGGGACGTTGCATGAAACGTCCCTACAGCTCGTTTTAGTTTTAATTCTTAAATCTATACCTACTGAATTATTAGTTTTAGGCAATGCTTCGGGCAAAACTTCTACTGACATTCTTTTATGTTTTTGAGAGGTTTTTTTTTGATTATTCAAAGCAAATTTTTAATTGCCTGAATAGCGGCTTCTGGAGTGTTGACAACGAAAACTGTTTTAGGAGATAAGGAAATAAAAAAAGCCTGACTTTCTGAATGGTTATTTAACAGAATTACTTTTTTATTATTCTTAATTGCTAAAGCAATTTCGGAAGCAGTACCTGCTCCCATTCCGCAGGCAATGACAACGTCGCTAGAAAGTACGTTAATATTATTGCGGCTATTACCCATATCAGTAATAATGGGAATATCTACAGCTTCAGAAATACCATAAACATTATTGCCTGGCAAAATGCCAATGGTTAAACCGTTAACAAATTTTGCTCCCCGACTCGCGGCATCCATGACTCCAATATTTCGCCCTCCTGTTAATAAAACCCAAGATTCTTCAGCAATTAATTGACCGAGTTTATAGGCATTTTTTAGGTCTGTTGAAGTAGCGCTACTGCCTGGACCCATAACACCGATGAT